>JAUSJS010000287.1 GCA_030647575.1 Candidatus Limnocylindrales bacterium
GTGCGACCTGAGCCGGGCATTTGCCACCCAGGCGCCGCGCCGCGCCGCCTCGGCCAGCGTCACGTTGGACGGCGTCACCTCGGACGGCGGGCGAGCGGGATGACCAGGCGGAGGCACGTGTGGGTCGCCGAGAACGCTACGACCTTGTTGTCGACCAGTCCGGCGGCCCTGGCCGCGTCGATGACCTCGATGTCGCGCAAGGTCGCGAGCTTGCCCTTGCGCGACACGACCCAGATCGAGCCGTTTGGCCGGATACGCCCGGCGAGGGCCTCGAGCGGCTCGAGCGCGTCGGTCGAATCGGCGCCCAGCAGGACGATGTCGGTCTCGGGCGGCGGCCAGCCCTCGGTGATATCGGAGGTTCGCTCGGCGAGCCGTGTCCGGATCGAATCGTCGTCGATGTCGATCAGGGCAACGCGCATCCCCGGGCGGACGCCGAGCTTGTCGAGCAGCGGGGTGGTGTAGACGCGCTCCATGCCGGTATCGTGCCACGCATGCTCCTGGTCTACGGGCCGCGCTCCCTGACCTACGACTTCGGGCCGGGACACCCGCTCACGCCGCGGCGGTTCGGGCCGGGCGTGGATCTCCTGCGCTCGGTTGGTGCCGAGCCGGGACTTGTACCCGAGCCGGCGACCGATGACGAGCTGCGGCTCTGCCACACGCAGCGCTACATCGACGTCGTCAGGCGCTTCTCGATCAACCCGTTCGGTGGTGACGGCGAGGCGGGGATCGGTGAAGGCAGCGATGACCCGCCGTTCGCGGGCATGCACGAGGCGGGCGCCACGGTCGCCGGCGGCTCGCTGCGGGCGGTGGAGGCGATCCTGCGCGGCGACGTGGAGCACGCGTTTCATCCCGGTGGCGGACTCCATCACGCCATGCCCGGGCGTGCCTCCGGATTCTGCATCTACGACGATCCGGCACTGGCGATCGCCCGAGCGCGGCTGGACGGGCTGCGCGTGCTCTACGTGGACCTCGACGTGCATCACGGGGACGGTGTCCAGGCGATCCACTGGGACGATCCCGGGGTCCTGACACTCTCCTTCCACGAATCCGGGCGGTACCTGTTTCCGGGGACGGGCGGGGTGGGGGAGCTGGGCGAGGGAGCGGCCGCCGGGACCGCGGTCAATGTGCCACTGGAACCGGGAACGGGCGAAGGTGCGTGGCTCGAGGCGGTCCGGACGCTCCTCCCCGAGCTGGCCGCCGCGTTCGGACCGGATCTGATCATCTCGCAGCACGGCTGCGACGCGCACGCCTGGGACCCACTGGCACACCTGCGGGTTACGACCACGGCGATGGGCGAGGCGGCACGGCTCGTGGATGCCGTTGCCCACCGATACGCCGCGGGTCGCTGGCTGGCGACCGGGGGCGGAGGGTACGACGCCTATCGGGTCGTGCCGCGGGCCTGGAGCCTGGTCTGGCTGGCCGGCGCGCATCGGTCCGTGCCGGATGCCACAGCGACCGCGTGGCGCGAGCGCTGGGAGGGCGAGGCCGAGCGCTACGGCCAGGCGCCTCTGCCCCTGAGGTTCGAGGATGCGACGAACGCGGGCCTACCGCTGGATGGGGCCCAGCTGGCGGCCGAGAAGCGCTCGCGATCGACGGCGGCGCTGGTGCGCCGCCTGGCCGTGCCCCGGCTCCTGCGGGATGCGGTCGACCGGGGCTGGTGGCAGCCGCTGGCGCCCGTTCCGTCCACGATGCCGGACCTGGCGACGCCGGGCGTCGGATCGGTCGCGTCGGGCGCGTCGGCCGGCTCGGCTGGGTCGAGTGCGGCGGCCAGGGGTCGCACACCGACGATCTTCCCCCAGGTCGAGCCGGACGCATGGGTGCGCCTGACCCTCGCCCCTCGGGTGGTCCCGCCGGTCAACCCCGCGGACGGACACGCCCTGCTTCTGGCCGCGATCCGCGACGGGGCCGGCGTGTCGGCCGCCGTCCTGGGCACCACGGTCGTGGGGCTCGTCATCACCCGTCACGCTGACGACGCGGCCCGGAGCGACATCCTGGCCATGGGCGTGGCGCCCGGCTGGCGTCGGCACGGCCTGGCCGCGCGACTGCTGGCGGCCCGCCTTGAATGGACCCGCCCTGGCGACGTCGCGCACGAGGCGCTGATCACGGTGGCCGAGCGCGACCCGGTCGAACCGCTGGACGTGGGTATCCGGAACGCGATCGCGCGGCGCCTGTTGACCGGCGCCGGCTTCGACATCGCGCCGGCGGGGGGCGCCATCGGCTCGGCGGATCCGACGGCAATTCGCGCGAAGCGCGCTGCCCCCGACGACGAGGTTCTGGGCGCGGTCTAGGAGAGGTCTGCGTTCAAGGGCGCCTGCCTGTCTACCAGCCTGCCGGCTTTCTCCCGACCAACACGCCCCTGGGCGGCTGATCGAGGATCTTCGCGGTGTCGCCGTCGACGACTGCCCAGAGGATCGCGCTGCCCGGCCAGGGTGCATCAGGGGTGGTCAACGCACGATATGCCTCGAACGAGGCTGCCGGGAACGCGGTGGCCAGGGTTTCGGCGAATCTTGTCGCAAGCTCGCGGTTGCTTCGCGTCGACCTGAGAACGAGGAGGCGCTCGATCCTCGGCACCGGGTCGACGAACCGCCAGAACTCGGCTGACGGGAGTGCGTCCGCCTTCTCGTTCGACCAGCGAAGCTGTTGTTCGAGTCTGTGCATCTGGGACTGGACCTCGGTCGCAACGGCGATGTTGGCGGCTCGATCGTGGGCGACAAGGTCGATCACGCCACGAACCGGCCGATAGACCGGTACCTCGAGCATCCGGGTCCAGCGCGGATGGAGGATGCGAACGAGCGCCTCGGTGATCCGCGCCTGGATCGGGTCGGTCAGGCGGGGTCCCGTCCCAGGGTAGAGGCGGACGTTGACCGTGCCTCCGAGCGCGGTTGCGATCGCCACGAGCACGGCCAGGCTTGGTTCCCGCAGGCCGCGCTCGATGAGGGAGAGGAAGCCGTGATCGATGTCCGCCAGGGCGGCGAGGCGCCGCTGCGTCAGCCCCGCATCGACGCGCATCCGCCGGACCTCACGGCCGATGGCCACGCGCATGTCGCGACACATGCGCCCGGTTGAGGTTCGTGAAGCCTTGCGGTTGGTGACGACATGCCGTTCCGCCATCGTGCCAGCAAACCACGAGCCTCTCTACTGCGGCGTACCTGCGGGTGCGGCCACGGTTGAAGTGGCCCGGCACGGCCGGAGCTGGCGTGGGCGTCCTGCTGGAGAGGTCCCGCCCGCGCTCCCGGGGTCCTCGTGCCGCGTGGCGGGGTCCTCGTGCCGCGCTGTCCCACGGGCAACGATTCGGACGAAATGCCGTCGGCGGCCACCGCTTCCCGCCCTTCTGTTGCCCCGCGGTCGACGATCCCGAAGGGAGGTAGCTGACGTCGGGGACTTCAGACCCGTTCGCTGGCCCGAAGTCAACGCTCGTACGGCAGGATCGACCGCGAAGCCTGCCACCGCCGGATTCGTTGCCCGCGGGTCGACGGCGAGCCGGAAAGGCGGCCGCGGCACTCCTTGCTGCCAAATTCGTTGACTGTGGGCCACCAAGCGATCGAACGCCCCGGCCCAGGTCGACGGCGAGCCGGGAAGGCGGATCTAGGGGTGCTAGAACATCTGGTCTATTCGAGTCGTCCGGCTATACTGACGCTCCCGTGGGAGCCCCGACTCGAACCCGTCGTCCGGCGCGCTCGGTCGAAGGTAAGGCCGACCGCGACGGCCCCGCCGGCGATCCGCTCGAACGCTTCTCGCCGGCCGTCCGCGACTGGTTCCAGGCCAGCTTCGAAGCCCCGACCCAGGCCCAGGCGGAGGGCTGGGCGGCCATCTCGGCGGGCCACCACACCCTGATCCATGCCCCGACGGGGAGTGGGAAGACCCTGGCCGCCTTCCTGTGGTGCCTGGATCGGCTGGCCACGCACCCCGGTCCCGCCTCGACCCGCGCGGTCCCCGGCCACGTCCGCGTCCTGTACATCTCGCCGTTGAAGGCACTGACCTACGACATCGAGCGGAACCTGCGCGCACCGCTGACCGGGATCGGCCTGGCGGCACAACGGCTGGGCGGGCAGCCACCCCAGATCACGGTGGCGTCGCGGACCGGCGACACCCCCGCCGAGGAACGGCGGCGGATTGGGAAACGCCCGCCGGACATCCTGATCACCACCCCCGAATCCCTCTACCTGATGCTGACCAGCGGGGCTCGCGAGGTTCTTCGCGGCGTCGAGCACGTGATCGTCGACGAGGTCCACGCGATCGCCGGCACGAAGCGTGGCGTCCACCTCGCCCTCAGCCTCGAGCGGCTGGAACGCCTCCGCGGCCCCGACGCCCGGCCGCCGCAACGGATCGGCCTGTCCGCCACGCAGCGGCCGCTCGAGGCCATCGCCCGGTTCATGGCCGGGGTGGGCCCGGGGCGGGAGGTCCGGATCGTGGACGCAGGCGCGCGCAAGCCGCTCGAGCTGCAGGTCGTTGTACCCGTCGACGATATGGCGGCGCTCGGTCAAGTCCTGCCACCGGACCAGCAACTCGGCGGCCCGGCGACCGGCCCGGACCTGCGTTCGAGCATCTGGCCGGCCATCCACCCGGCGATCCTCGGGCTGATTCGGGCCCACCGCAGCACGATCGTCTTCGTTAACAGTCGTCGCTTGGCCGAGCGGCTCGCCCAGCGGCTCAACGAGCTGGCCGGCGAGGAGCTCGTCCGCGCCCACCATGGCAGCATCGCCCGCGAGCAGCGCCTGGCGATCGAGGAGGAGCTGAAGTCGGGCCGGCTCCCGGCCCTCGTCGCCACCAGCTCGCTGGAGCTCGGGATCGACATGGGCGCCGTCGACCTGGTCATCCAGGTCGAGAGCCCGACGAGCGTGGCCAGCGGACTTCAGCGGGTCGGTCGGGCGGGTCACCAGGTGGGCGCCCCGAGCAAAGGCGTCATCTTCCCGAAGTACCGTGGCGACCTGCTCGAGTGCGCCGTGGTGACCCGGCGGATGCACGAGGGCGCCATCGAGACGACGCAGATCCCGCGCAACCCGCTCGACGTCCTCGCCCAGCAGCTCGTCGCGATGACCGTGATGGATCCCTGGACGGTCGACGAGCTGCTCAAGGTGGTCACCCGGGCCGCCCCCTACGAAACTCTGACCCGCGAGGTGCTCGAGGGCGTCCTGGGCATGCTCGCCGGCGCCTATCCTTCGGACGAATTCGCCGAGCTCAAGCCCCGCGTCGTGTGGGATCGCGTCACCGATGTCGTCGAGGGCCGCCGCGATGCCCGCGTCGTCGCGGTGACCAGCGGCGGGACCATCCCGGACCGCGGCCAGTATGGCGTCTTCATGGTCGGCGAAGCCGGAACGCCAGGCCGACGGGTGGGCGAGCTCGACGAGGAGATGGTCTATGAGCTGAGGGCGGGGATGCACGGCGACGTCGTCGTGCTCGGTGCCAGCTCCTGGCGGGTCGAGGAGATAGGGCACGACCGGGTGACGGTCAGCCCGGCACCTGGCGTCCCGGGCAAGCTTCCGTTCTGGCATGGCGACGCGGTCGGTCGGCCGATCGAGCTCGGGCGGGCGCTCGGGGCCTTCGTCGGCGAGCTCGAAGCTGACCTGGCTCGCGGCGCCAAGGGCCGCAGTGTCGCCGCAGCGCGCCTCCGGCTCCACCATGACCTCGACGACCGTGCCGCCGAGAACCTGCTCGCGTACCTGGATGACGAACGCGCGGTGACCGGGGTCCTGCCGACCGACCGGCGAATCGTGGTCGAGCGCTTCCGCGACGAGCTCGGCGACTGGCGACTCTGCCTGCTGACGCCGTTCGGCGGCCGGGTCCACGCACCGTGGTCCCTGGCCCTCGAGGCACGCATCGGCGAGCGGCTCGGGATGGCGGTGCAGACGATCTGGTCGGACGATGGGATCGCCATCCGGCTGCCCGAGGGCGATGCCCCGCTGGACGGGATCGAGGCGCTCCTCTTCCCCGATCCGGACGAGCTCGAGGACCTGGTCGTGGGCCAGTTGGCAAGCTCGGCCCTGTTCGCCAGCCGATTCCGCGAGAACGCGGCGCGGGCGCTCCTCCTGCCCCGGCGCCGGCCGGGAACGAGAACGCCGCTCTGGCAGCAGCGCCAGCGAGCGGCGGACCTGCTCGCCGTCGCCTCGCGCTACGGCAGCTTCCCGATCCTGGTCGAGACCTATCGCGAATGCCTGTCGGACGCCTTCGACCTGCCGGCGCTGCGCGAGATCCTGGCCGGGGTCGCGCGGCGCGAGATCACCGTCCATTCGGTCGAAACTGCCGCGGCCTCGCCGTTTGCGAGCAGCCTGCTGTTCGATTACGTCGCGGCCTACATGTACGACGGCGATACCCCGCTGGCCGAACGCCGGGCCGGCGCGCTCACCCTGGACCGCGAGCTCCTGCGCGAGCTCCTCGGCCAGGAGGAGCTGCGCGAGCTGCTCGATCCGGACGCCCTGGCCGATCTCGAGCTGAGCCTCCAGGCACTGACCGAGGAGCGCCAGGCAACGACGCTGGACGGCGTCCACGACCTTCTCCGCCGGCTGGGCGACCTGAGCGCCGACGAGGTGGCCGCGCGCACCGAGGGCGGCGCCGCGGCCGCCGGGCCGTGGCTTGCCGAGCTGGTCGCCGCGCGCCGCGCCGTCCGAACGCGCATCTGTGGGGACGAGCGTTGGATCGCGATCGAGGACGTCGCACGCTATCGCGACGGGGTCGGCATCTCGCCGCCGGTCGGCATTCCGGCCCCCTTTCTCGGACCGACGGTGGGAGCCCTCGACGGTTTGCTGTCGCGCTGGGCCCGGACGCATGGACCGTTCCTGACGCCGGATCCGGCACGCCGCTGGGGACTGCCGGCCGGGATCGTCGCCGGGACGCTCGAGCGGCTGTCGGCCGCTGGCACGCTGCTGCTGGGCGAGTTCCGGCCCGGCGGGGCCGAGCGCGAGTGGTGCGATCCCGAGGTGCTCCGGCTCCTGCGCCGCCGTTCACTGGCCCGCCTCCGGCGCGAGGTCGAGCCCGTCGATCCGGCCGCGCTGGCCCGCTTCCTGCCGGACTGGCACGGGATCACGCCGGTTTGGGCGAACCCGCCGCCGTTTCGTGGAACGGCCGCGCTGGAGCGCATGGCCGAGGTGGTCGACCATCTCGCCGGCCAGCCGATCCCGGCGTCCGTGCTGGAGCGCGACGTCCTGCCGGCACGGATTCCGGGCTACCTGCCGCGTCTGCTCGACGAGCTGGGGGCCCTGGGTGAGGTCGCCTGGGTGGGGCGCGGAAGCCTCGGCCGCGACGACGGCCGGATCGCGCTCGTGCGACCCGGGCGTGAAGTCCTGCGGCCAACCGGACCACCTGACGGAGCGGAACGACCGGCCGGCCCGCGCCACGACGCCATCCGCGAGCACCTGGCCCGCCGTGGCGCCTCCTTCTATCGCGAGCTCTTCGCGGCTGCCGGCGGCGGCAAGGATCGAGACGTGCTCGATGCGCTGTGGGAACTCGTCTGGGCGGGCGAGGTCACCAACGACACCTTCGCGCCCCTCCGGGCCCTGCGCTGGAAGCGGAGCGGCAGTGGCAACGGGGCGCGGCGGCCCATCCGGCCGGGGCGGCTGACCGCCCTCGGACCTCCAGAAGCCGCGGGGCGCTGGTCGCTCGTCTCGAGCGAACCCGCCGCGACGCCGACCGAGCGGCTCCACGCGATCAGCCTCGCCCTGCTCGAGCGCCACGGCGTGCTGACCCGAGAGGCCGTCGCGGCAGAGGGCATCGACGGCGGCTTCAGCGCGGTCTACCCGGTCCTGCGGGCGATGGAGGACGCCGGGCGGATCCGCCGTGGCTACTTCGTGGACGGCCTGGGGGCAGCGCAGTTCGCCCTGGCCGGTGCCCTGGACCGCTTGCGTGCCGTTCGCGACGAGGCGGAGCCGCCCGCCGCCGGGGCCGTTCACCTGCTCGCGGCCGCCGACCCGGCCAACCCGTACGGGTCGGCGCTCCCGTGGCCGCGTCGAGGGGAGTCGGACCGGCGACCCTTCCAGCGCGCCGCCGGGGCCTACGTCGTGCTGGTCGACGGTGTGGCGACGCTCTATCTCGAGCGCGGCGGCGGGTCCCTCCAGGTGCTGCCCGCCGCCGACGATGCCGACGTGGCGCTCGCCGCCGTCCGAGCCCTGCGCACGCTCATCGCCGACGGCCGCCTGCGCGAGCTGGTGATTCGCAAGGTCGATGGCGACGACGTGGCGGCCTCCCCGTTCCGGCCGACTCTCCTCGAAGCCGGCTTCGTCACCGGCTACCGCGGCCTGCTGCTCCGTACCGCTCGCCCGCTGAGTGCCAGATAAGCGCCTCGTGTTATCCCCGCCACTATGAAGCGGTCTGTCGCCCGAAAAAGCGCCACATTAGCCCAGACCACCCGAAGCGCCGTGGGCATTCGAGATCTGCGTGATCATCTGTCGGCGTACCTCGAGCGGGTCAAGGCCGGTGAGGTCATCACGGTGACGGAGCACGGTCGGCCGATCGCGAGGCTGGTGCGTGACGAGCCCCCGTCGGCGCATCTGCTTGAACTGGCGGCGCAGGGTCGAGTCACCCTCGCGACCAAGCCGTTCACGCGTTGGGAAGACATCCCCCGAGTTCGATACGACGGTTCCATTCAGGACCTCATGGATGAGATCCGCGGGCGGTGATCGCGTACCTGGACAGCTCCGCGATCATCAAGCTGTACCTGGTCGATGAAGCGGGCATGGTCGAGCTCCATGAGATAGCGACCGGATCGGCAAGGCTCGCCACGTCGAGACTGTCCTACGTAGAGGTCCGAGCCGGGCTTGAGGCGGCCCGTCGTGCGGACCGGCTCGCCCCGATCGAACATGATCTTGCCGTCGCGTCCTTCGATGAGTCCTGGCCGGGGTACTTCGTGGTGGAACTGACCGAAGCCGTAGGCGCACGCGCTGGAGCGATCGCCGAAACGTTCGGACTACGGGCGGGCGATGCGATCCAGCTTGCCTCCGTGTTCGAGCTGGACCTCGAGCAGACGATGATCGTCGCATGGGATGCCCGCCTTAGGTTCGCCTCTCACGCCGCCGGTGTCGCGACATACCCAGCCGGGGTCTGAGTGCCCGAAGGCGACACGCTCTTCCGTACGGCGGCCGGCCTGCCAGGGTCCGAAGCGCTAGCATCGCCCGAGCATGTGCGAGCACTTCATCGCCCGGGCCGCGGAACCTTTCCGCTTTGAGGAGCTCTGGCCGTTCACCGAGAAGCTGGAACGGTTCGGGATCGCCGGGTTCGGCTGGGGCGCCTCCTGGGTCGGCGCGGACGGCCGGCTCGACTCGTACCGCGACGTCCGGGCCTTTTGCGACGACCCGGGGCGTGAACGAGTCGGGGTGATCGAGACGACCGCCGCGCTCGTCCATCTGCGCCGACCCTCGCGGCTCTCAACGCTCACCCTGCCCGACACCCAGCCGTTCGAGGATCCGGCGGGGCGCTTCGCGTTCAGCCACAACGGCGACCTGCGCGACTATCGAGGACTGCGGGCCCGCTACCGGGCCGACGGCCGGATCCATGGTCGGGCGGACACCGAGGTCGGCGCGCGCTGGCTGGAGGACGCCTGGAGTCCCGACGAACCGGTCGCCCATCTGCTGGCCGCCTTGCATGACCGATTCGGCGGGCAGGCGAACCTCGCCGTCCTCGCCGCGGATGGGACGCCCCACCATTACGCGGGCAACGGCGAGAATCCGGTCTTCGCGTTCCGGTTGGGCCGGATCGGCCTGGCGTCCACCGGGATCTACTCCCTGGACCGCTCCCTCTTCCGCTTCGTGGCCCCGGCCGCCAAGGATCGGCAACTCATCCGGATCGGCTCGACTGCGGCGCTGGATGCCCACGGGCGGGCGATCGCGGGGGCGTAGGATGTCGCGGCGTCATCGACCACGGCGTCAGCGCGGGTAACACGTTGGCCGATCGCGCGTCTCTCGAGTCAGACTCGGTCGGGCTATGACGCTGAGGACACTGCGGGATGGATCGTTCGAATGCGGGTCTTGCAGCCGATGGGCGTCCGACGAGCCTCCTCCCGAAACGTGAGCTGTTCCGGCTCTCGCTCTACTGGCTGGGCCTGAGCTCCATCTTCGCCGGCCTCACCTTCATCCTGGGCTCCAGGCTCGAGTTCGATGGCCTGGTGGCGAACAAGGACGAGGCCGGGCGGACGTTGTTTCTGCTCACGATCGGCGGGGCGATCATCGCCATGATCGTGCAGCCGACGATCGGCACGATCTCCGACTACACGATCTCCCGCTGGGGCCGGCGCAAGCCCTACATCCTGATCGGATCCGTGCTCGACGTCGTGTTCCTGGCCGGCGTCGCCCTGAGCCAGGATCTGGTGGCGATTGCCGCGTTCGTGGCCCTCCTCCAGTTCAGCTCGAATTTCGCCCAAGGCCCGTTTCAGGGCTATGTTCCTGATCTGGTGCCCGCACGGCAGGTCGGGCTGGCCAGCGCCCTGGTCGGGATGATGCAGATCCTCGGCAACGTCGCCGGCTTCGTCATCGCCGGGATCGCGGTTGCCCTCGACCAGTTCGCGCTCGGCCTGATCGCGCTGGGCATCCTCGAGCTGCTGACGATGCTGTCCGTCGTCATCCGGGTCCGCGAGGGCGCTGCCCCGAAGTCGCGGGAGGGCCGCTCTTGGACGGCGATCGCCTCCGAGGCGTGGGGCACGGACATCCTGCGGGAGCGCAGCTTCCTGTGGCTCGTCGCCTCGCGCCTCGCCGTCCTGATGGCCGGCGGCGTGCTCCTGAATCTCGCGATCTTCTACCCCACCCGATCGCTCGGAATGACCCAGGAGGAGGCCGGTCTGGCCATCATCCCGATGACTGGACTCGTGGCCATCGGTACTGTCATTGCGGTCGTCCCCGCGGCTCGTGCGTCGGACCGGGTCGGGCGCAAGAAGGTCATCTATGTGAGCTGTGCGGTCGGTGCCGCAGGGTTGGCCATGGTCGCCGTTGCTCCGTCGTTCCCGCTGGCGCTGGCGGGAACCGTGATTTTCGGATTGTCGACGGGGATCTTCCTGGCGGTCGACTGGGCGCTGATGACTGACATCATCCCGAAGGCGTCGTCGGGTCGGTACATGGGTCTCTCGAACGTTGCCACAGCGTCGTCCGGCGTCCTGGCCGTGGCGATCGGCGGCACCCTGATGGACGTTGTCGGTGGCCCGACCGGGCCTCGCGCGGCGCTTTGGATGGCGGTGGTCCTGTTCGGCGTTGGGGCATTCCTGCTCCGCGCGGTCGATGAGCGCCGGCGCGAGGATCTGCCGGCGGCGGTCGGCGCGGTCCTGGCCAGCGCGTAGACCAGGTTCGATCAGAGCGACGGTCGGGCGACCCAGGTACGCAGGCTGGTCGCGGCACGGCGCCAGCTCGCCGGGCGGATGGCGGCGAGCGGATCCGGCGCCCGGTAGAGCCACGGGATGAACGCCCAGACGTAGACAAGGTAGTCGAGGCGGATCGGGCGGGCACCGAACCCGAACAGCGTCTGCATCTGGATGATGGTCAGCGGCAGGGTGACCACGCTCAGCCCGATCGAAACGGCCAGCCAGATGAGGCCCCAGGCCCTGGTCCTCGGGCGAAGGATGAACCAGTGGATCGCGGGGATCCATTTCATCCAGGCGGCCAGTGCCCAGAGTAGTCCGCCGAGGCGCGGCCCGGTGAACTGCGCCGCCCACAGCATCAGGGTCAGCTGCAGGTTGATGTTGCCGGTGTCGAGGTTGGCCCCGAACGGGAAGCCGAGGAGCGCGACGCTG
>JAUSJS010000290.1 GCA_030647575.1 Candidatus Limnocylindrales bacterium
TCGAGCTGGGCCTTCGGCACGATCCGCGGGATCATCGACGCTTCGGCCGGGGTCAGGATCACGGTCGTCAGGCTGATCCCCAGGTTCAGGACGAGGAGCAGGGCCACGTTCGCGCCGGCCAGCGCCAGCCCGAGGGTCAGCAGCGTCCGGATCGCATTCGGCACGATCATCGCCCAGCGGACATTGAGCCGGTCCACGAGGACGCCGGCCACGGCGGACAGCACGATCGTGGGGATGAGGAACGACATGACCAGGGCGCTGACGGCCGCGTTGGAGCGAGTCGTGGCGAAGACGAGGATCGTCAGTGCGTAGAGCGCCATGTTGCCGCCGACCTGCGTCGACGCCGCAATGAACCACAGCCGTGCAAAGGCGGGGTCGCGCAGGATCGATACCGACCGCTTCGCTGTCACCCCACCCATTCTGCGGGGGCGGCGGCAGAATGGGCCTGGTCTTCCGGGCGGCGGCGTCAGGTTGTAGCGGGCGATCACATCCGGCAGCCAGTCGGGCTGGGCGAACGGCAGCTGGTAACGAGCTGCGAGCTCGGCGATCGCGGCCCGGGCAGGCCGGCCCACATCGTCATGTCGGCGAAATCGCGGCGGCACGACCGAGCAGGGACACACCGGCCCGAGACCGGGACGATCTGTCAATCGGTTGTTGACTCGCCAGCCTTCGGGACTAGAGTGCATCGAAGCGGCTGAGACCGAACCAAAGCCGTCGAATGCGGCACCCGGTGACTCCGAGCACGAACGCCGGATCGTCTCCGAGGGGAGGGCGCAGGCGCGTTCTGGAGGGAACCATGTACAAACACGTCGTATCCAGCGCCACGGGCTCCTTCACTGCACGAGCGCTTGTCGGCACTCGCAGCATCATGCTGGCCTGGGATCACACCGGGCCCGCCTCGGAACGCGACGATCTGCTCGGGTTCGCCGTTCATCGATTTGACCTGACGGCCGACAAAGACACCTGGCTCCAGGGACAGACGCGGTTTGCCGGTCAGGAGAATCTCGGCCCGAACCTGACCTCGGACATCGCGCCCTTTCAACGGTTCCGCTGGGGCGACTACGGCGCGTACCCGGGCCATCGGTATCGCTACGAGATCCACCCGGTCCGCGGCACCGCCGCCAACCCGACCCTCCAGACGCCGATCAAGCTGTCGCTCGAGGCTGCCAAACCGCTGAGCGACGGCCTCGGCGTCTATTCGAACCGCGGCGTGTCGGCCTCGCTCGCCTATCGGGTCAGGTTCAAGGATCCGCCCCAGGACCTGCCGGAGCCGAAGCGGACGGAGGCGTACGACTGGCTCACCCGCGACATCAAGCCGGCGCTCCTCGCCTTCATCGGCGCCGCCGTCGCGGGCGATGAGCTTCGCGTCTGCATCTACGAGTTCGAGGACGACGAGATTCGGCAGGCCCTGCTCGATGCGCTCGGTCGGCAGGTCCGGTTGCGCCTGATCTACCACGCTCGGGCGGGCGACGCGCAGGCGGTCGAGAACGCCGCGAACGTGGTGCCGCTGGGAGCGGCCGGCGCTGAGCTCATTCCGCGGACCAACGTCGAGAAGATCAGCCACAACAAGTTCATCGTCCATCTCGTCGGGGGCGTTGGTGCCGCTGGCGCCGCCCCCATCCCAGCTCGCGTCTGGTCGGGATCGACCAACTTCACGCGTTCCGGCCTCTACCTGCAAACGAATCTTGGATTGGTATTCGAGTCACCGGACGTGGCCAGTGGCTTCGCTCGCTTCTGGGAGGTCCTGGCCGCCGATCCGGCCAAAGCGCTGGCAAAGGGCCAGGACCTCGCCCTGGTCACCAGCGTGCGGACGAGCCTCCCGAACGGCCCCACCGTCTACTTCTCGCCGGTCGCCGGCCAGGAGCTGCTCGACACCGCGATCGACCTCGTCTCGAACGCGAACGAGCTGGTCCTCATCAGCTCGCCGTTCGGGCTTGACGTCCAGATCCGGAACGCGATCAACGCGAACAACCCCAACGTCATCGAGTACGGCCTGGTCAACATCACCCAGAAGGTGATGGTCCAGCAGCTGCCGCACGCGCAGAACAAGTTCAGCTGGTTCACCACGCCGGCGTGGATGGCCGAATTCGATGGCCGCCCGTGGGACGCGAAGCCGCTCGGCCAACACAAGATCCACACGAAGTCGATCGTGGCCGATCCGTTCGGCCAGAGCCCGCGGATGCTCGTGGGATCCGCGAACTTCAGCGACGAGTCGGTCAACAAGAACGACGAGAACGCCTTCCTGATCGAGGGCAACCAGCGCGCGTCCGCGATCGTCGCGACCGAATTCCTGCGGATGTTCGATCACTACAAGACGCGGACCTTCATCGCCAGCCTGCAGCAAAGCCCGGACGACCAATACCTGGCCGAGGACGGCAGCTGGTCGACGCCGTACTACCAGTCCTACCGGCTCAAGTACCGCGAGCGACGGGTCTTCGGAGGCAACTGAGCGGGGTCGGAGCGCCGGCCCTGGAGTTGCTCGCGGTCGTCAGCCCGCCGTCTGCGGCACCCGCTCGATGGCCATCAGGACCCGGCCGATCGAGGCGGCGAGGTCGTCCACGTCGGCTTCGGTGGCGATTGCGGGGATCGCGCCCATACCGCGCGGTGCGAGGTAGAAGCCTTCGACCAGCAGCCCGAGGAAGAGTGACGGCGCGGCGGCAACGCCGGTCGCAACGGCGGACACGCCGTCGCCCGACTGGACCTGGAAGAGCGACCCGACGGAGTTGACTCGGGCGTCGGGGCCGTCGCGCTCGATCGCCGCCTCGACCCGCGCCCGAAGGCGCTCCCCTAGCCCGTCGAGCCTGACGTACGCGTCGGGCGTCATCTCTCGCAGCGTCGCAAGCCCGGCCGCCGCAGCGACCGGATTGCCATTGAACGTCCCGCCATGACTGACGGCGCCGGCGCGTCGGGCGTCGAAGATCTCCATGACGTCCGCGCGGCCGCCGAAAGCCGCGAGCGGGTAGCCGCCCCCAATGATCTTGCCGAGGGTGGTCAGGTCGGGGCGCACCCCGAAGCGCTGCTGGGCGCCGCCGGGCGCGACCCGGAACGAGATGATTTCGTCGAAGATGAGGAGCGCGCCGTGACGCTC
>JAUSJS010000309.1 GCA_030647575.1 Candidatus Limnocylindrales bacterium
GTGCGACACCCTGGAGGGTGTCACCGGGCGCGGCGCCGTCGACCGCGATCGGCCCGTTGACCTGGTCGAGACAGGAGAAGTCGAGGGTCGCGAGCTCGTTCGTTTGGGGCGCGGACACGGCCTCGACCTCCAAGCCCCCAATCGTGGGGCTGGCGGCGCCGGTCGTGGAGGCCGCACGGCTCATCGGCCGGCGAGGGGGCTGGACCATCGGCTGGTTGACAGACCCACGCCGTCACGGTGACCCTTTGTCCGATCGTCCAGGCGTCGGCCGCCCATCCGGCCGAATTCCCCGAGGTGCCTCATGTCCCGCTCCCCTCGTCGCTTGTCCGCGGCCCTCGGGCTGCTGACCGGCGTAGCCATCGCCCTGACCGCCTGCGGCGGTTCGTCGCTGCCGGCACTGACCGACCCGAACGAGATCATCACGGCCGCGCTGAAGTCGACCGAGAGCGCCAAGAGCGTCCACATCGACCTGACGCTCGACGGGTCGATCAACGCCGATCTCTCCGGCACGGGCGCCCCGGCGGTGAGTCTGCCGCTGACCGGCACGACGGCTTCGGCTGACGTCGATATGGCCGCGGGCAAGGCACGTGCCACCTTCGCCGTTCCTGCCTTCCTTAATCTCAATGGCGAGCTGATCCAGATCGGCGAGACGTCGTACGTGAAGACGTCGTTGACCGGGCCCCTCTACGAGGCCCAGCAGGCGGCCGATTCGCTGCCGGTTGATCCGACTGACGCCGCGGGGATCTTCGACGACGTCGGCGACTTCTTCCTGGCCGACGGCGTCGATCCGGCCAAGGGCGACGACGTGGACTGCGGCGGCAAGCAGTGCTACACGGTCATGATCGAGCTGACGCCCGACGAACTGGCCGCCCTCGGCGCGGGCCAGGCGGCCGGTGACCTGCCCATCGACGTGGGAGCGGCCAGCCTTGCCTTGACGATCCGGGTCGAGAAGGACACCTACCATCTGGCCGGGATCAAGGCCGTCGCATCGCTCGGCGATCAGGGCTCCCTGACCTTTGATCTGACCCTGTCTAAATGGGATCAGCCGATGGACATCTCGCCACCGCCCACGGACTAGGTCAAGCCCGCAACGTAGCTGCTGGCGGGCCCATGGCGAAGGCCCGGGTGGGTGGCCCCACCTACAATGGGCTGGTGAGTCCCACCCGACGTCGTCGAGCCGGTAACCCCACGCTCGACGAAGCGACCGAGGCGGCAGCGGCCTCGGGCACCGCCTTCGTCGAGCCCGCCGACTCGCCCGCCGCGCTGCCCGATGAGCCGGCCTGGATGCGCGACATCTCCGGGCCGGTCGAGGATGAGTCCGAGGCTCGCGGTGCCGACCCTGTCGCGCGGGCCGCCACGCTCGCGGCCCGGGCCGAGGAGATCGTTCGCGCCCTCAATCCCGAGCAGGCGCGTGCGGTCACGACGACGGACGGGCCGCTGCTCATCCTGGCCGGCGCCGGCTCGGGCAAGACCCGGGTCCTCGCGCATCGGATCGCCTACCTGGTCGGGGTGAAGGATGTCGCGCCGTGGCGGATCCTGGCCGTCACGTTCACCAACCGGGCCGCGGCGGAGCTGCGCGAACGGATCATCAGCCTGGTCGGGGAAGGCGGCCGGGACGTGATGGCCGGCACCTTCCATGCGCTCTGTGCGCGGGTCCTGCGCCAGGACGGCGAGGCGATCGGGATCAGCCGGCGGTTCGTCATCTACGACACGGACGATCAGCAATCGCTGATGAAGCAGATCCTGCGCGAGGAGGACCTGCCGCTCACCGGCGAGTTCCGCCCTAGCGTCGTCCTCGGGGCGATCAGCCGGGCGAAGAACGAGATGCTCGACGCGGACCTGCTCACCCAGCATGCCGCCAACCACCGAGAGCGAACGATCGCCCGGCTCGCCAGGCGCTATCGCGAGCGACTGCAGAAGTCGAACGCGCTCGACTTCGACGATCTCCTCCTCGAGGCCGTCCGCCTTTTCGACCAGGCACCCGAGGTGCTGGCCAGGTACCAGGAGCGCTGGCGCTACCTCCACGTCGACGAATACCAGGACACCAACCGGGCGCAGTACCTGTGGGTCCGCGCCCTGGCGGCCAGGCACCGCAACCTGTGCGTGGTCGGCGACGACGACCAGTCGATCTATTCCTGGCGCGGCGCGGACCTGCGCAACATCCTCGACTTCGAGCGCGACTGGCCCGACACCACCGTCGTCAAGCTGGAGCAGAACTACCGGTCGACCCAGCTGATCCTGGACGCGGCCCACGCGGTCGTCTCGCTGAACAGCGCACGCAAGGAGAAGCGGCTCTGGACGGAGAACGCCGGTGGCGTCCGGATCCAGCGGTTCGAGGCCTACAACGAGGAAGAAGAGGCGGAATGGATCGCCCGCCAGGTCGAGGGCCTGGTCGTCGGGCGCACGAGCGCGCTGACCCGTCGCGCGGACGAGGAGGACGCCCGGTTCCGGGCCCGCGACATCGCGGTCATGTACCGGATGAACGCCCAATCCCGGGCGATCGAGGAATCGTTCCTGCGCTA
>JAUSJS010000338.1 GCA_030647575.1 Candidatus Limnocylindrales bacterium
GCGAGATCGCCGACCGGCTCTTCATCTCGCCGAAGACCGCCGACCACCACATCCAGCACGTCTACACGAAGATCGAGGTATCGACGCGAGCCGCCGCCGCCCTGTGGGCGATGCAGCACGAACTCCTCCGGTGAGGGTCGAGACGGCCCTGGAGCGCCAAGTCAAGCGTGGCCGAGGGCGGAGCCAAACCTACCTCATCGTCGAGCTTCAGCTCCGAGGGGTGACCTCGTCCACAACCACCCGGCGGGTGAGCCAACCGGCCCCAACGAAATCGGTGGGAAAGCCCCGTGGGTAGAGAGTACGAGGGGGTCCGGTTTGGGGTGAAGGCCGAAGTATTCGCCGGAATGCCGAATCGTCATTTCGCCGCATTCCCGGAGAGAAGCCGTAGACCTGTCGAGCTGTCGTTACGGGTCTTGGGTCACCGCCCGCTCGCCTCGGTGTCTGACGGCGCCGGTTAACGGCCCGTGGGACCGGTATTTTGAGCGCCTCCAGGCGCAACGTCGCTACATCATCATCGGACTTAGGAGCTGGAAGTAGTTGTCGTCGGGATCGGAGAATGTGGCGATCCAGGCTTCGGGCGCCTCACCCGGCTGGTAGGGCTCCCGGACCACCGTTGCGCCGGCAGCCTTGAGCCGTTCGAAGTCGCCCTTCACGTCAGCGCTCTCGACGTTCCAGATCAGCCTTCCCGGCTGCGTGTTGCTGCCCTTGACCTGATCGTGCGGCCCGACGGTGACAAAGCCGGTGCCGATCTGCCAACCGCTGTACCCGCCTTCATTCCAGCCGGGCGTACCGAACAGCTTCGTGTAGTAGTCCATCAGGCGCTGCGGATCCGCGGATCCGATCAAGATGCTATTCAGGTTCACGTCGCCTCCTTGTTGATCTCCCGACTGGCTGGCACGCCGCCCTGGTGCGAGGACGGCGAGTATGCGCTTGATGTCCGCCACTTCGTCGCCGGGTGAAGCTAGAGTTCCCGCATGCAGGGCCCCCTGACGGCCGTCCCGCTCGCCGCCATCGAGGCCGCCCGCACTCGACTCCACGGCATCGCCCTCCGGACGCCTTTGGTGCGCCTCGGCCTGCCGGACGCCTCGCCCCAGATTCTCCTCAAGCTCGAGAACCTCCAGCCGATCGGCTCCTTCAAGCTGCGCGGTGCCGCCAACGCGATGGCACTTGCGGGGAGGGAGGCGTTGGCGCACGGCGTCTACACCGCGAGCGCAGGAAACATGGCCCAGGGCCTGGCCTGGTGTGCTCGCGAGATGGGCGTCCACTGCAGGGTCATCGTGCCGGAATCGGCACCCGATACCAAGGTCGCGGCCATCCAGCGGCTGGGCGGCGAGGTGATCAAGGTGCCGTTTCGCCCGCAGTGCGTTCGGCGCCTCGGCCCTCGCCCTGGGCGGACGGATCGAGCTCGAATGCATCGCGATGATCGGCTAGCGAGAAGGGCTTACGGGCGCGTCACGAACCAGGTCGAACACGATCACCTCAGGAGTGTTCGTCTTCCGGATCCGTGACGGCCTAGTCGAGGAGTAGGCCCGGCACGTTGACTTGAGGTGAATACCACCCGGGCCGTCGCCTCGCGGGAGCGTGCCTGACCCTCTTGTGATCAGCGGGTGCAGGCGGGATAATCCGATTTCGTCGGAACTGGCCCGGCCGCATTGCTGGCAAGAGGAGACCGCCATGCCCCTCTATCTCACGCGATTCAGCTACACCCCCGAAACGTGGGCGCGCCTGGCCATCAAGCCGGAGGACCGACGCGAAGCCGCCAAGAGCTACATCGAGGCGGTCGGGGGAAAGCTTGATGGGTTCTGGTACGCCCTCGGCGAATACGACGCCTACTGCCTGTGGGAGGCACCCGACAATGTGTCGATGGCTGCCGTCGCCATCGCAATCAGCGCCGGTGGCGCTCTATCCAAGTTCGAGACCACCGCGTTGCTGACCGTTGAGGAGACCCTAGAGGCGCTGGGGCGCGTCGACTCGATCCGGTATCGTCCGCCGGGCGCGTGACAAGACTGACTGTTTCCTATAGGCCGACCGTCGCACGCAGGTAGTCGCGGTCCCGCAAGATCTTTCTGCGCTGCCTTGCCCCAGTCCCGGCCGGATGTCGATCGATCCCCGGCACCTCGAAGACGATGCCTATCAGATGCTCGCGCCGGCCGAAGCTGGTTCCCCAACTACTCTCGCGCCACTTGCGCGATCGAGAAGCTCGAGAACACCTCGCCCCCGAAGTGGCGCCGGCGCCCCTGTCCCTGCGAAGCCGTTCGTTCCCGTCGGTCCTGTGTTACACTGAACCCGTGTAGCACGGGAGGTAGCGACGGCCATGGCCAACCTGACCATCACGGTCGATGACCGACTCTTGAAGCAGGCCCGCATGCGCGCCCTCGAGGACGGGACCTCGGTCAACGCCCTGCTTCGAACCTATCTGGAGCGCTACGCTGGCGTCGGAGACACGGGCGCGGCCCTGAGCGGCTTCGCGCGGCTGGCCCGACGAAGTGCCGCGACCAGCGGCCCACGCGGTCGCATCTGGACGCGCGACGAGCTCCATGACCGAAGCGATCTTCGTTGACACGAACGTGTGGGTCTACGCGGTCGATGCCGCGGACCCAGCCAAGCGCGAGCGTGCGCTGGAGGCCACCGCGCCGGCGCCGGATCGCGATCTCGTCATCTCGACGCAGGTCCTGACGGAGTTCTACGCCGTCGTCACCCGCAAGCTTGCCGTGCCGCTGTCGGTGGAGGATGCCGACGCGATGGTCCGCCAGCTCGCGGTCCTGCCGGTCGTCGCGATCGACGCCTCGCTCGTCGTCTCGGCGATCGCCGGGAGCCGCGAGTGGCAGATCTCGATCTGGGATGCGCTGATCCTGAGAGCCGCCGATGTCGCCGGGTGTCGACGTGTCCTCAGCGAGGACCTGGCCGATGGCGCGACGTACGGTTCGGTCGTGGTCGAGAACCCGTTCGCGGACCCGCGCTAGCCGCCCGCACGTCGCGGTACACGTCGGTGGACAAGACCCTGGCACCTGGGCTGGGCACGTCCCAGGCGAGGGCCATGGTCGAGCCTGGTCAGTTTGACGGGGCGTCATTCGCGTATATAGTTGCAGATACAACTACGGACGAGCGCTCTCCAGACTGGCGCGCAGCCCGCAGCGCGAAGCCGTCCCAGGAGACCGCCCGATGACTGAATGGACCCTCGACACCGCCCACGCGAACGTCGAATTCTCCGTCAAGCACATGATGATCTCGACCATCCGCGGTCGATTCCAGAAGCTCGAGGTCGATGTCGACTTTGACGAACAGGCGCCCGAGCGGTCGTCGGTCGTCGCCCGTATCGCGACCGCGAGCGTCACCACGAACCAGGAACGGCGCGACACCCACCTCAAGAGCGCCGACTTCTTCGACGTCGAGACCTACCCGGAGATGCTCTTCAATAGCACGAGTATCGCGAAGGTCAGCGACCGCGACTTCAAGATCAGCGGCGACTTGACGATCAAGGACCAGACTCATCCGATCGTCCTCGATGCCGAGCTGCTTGGTACCGTCGCTGGGATGCAGGGCGGCCGTGTGACTGCCGTCAGTGCGGACACCAGGATCAACCGCAAGGACTGGGGCATCACGTGGAACGTCGGCCTCGAGAGTGGCGGCTGGCTCGTCGGGGACGAGATCAGGATCCACATCGAGTTCGAGCTCGTCGCGCCAGCCCTCGAGCTTGCCGCGGCGACGGCCTGATCGGAGGGCGGCTCACCTTCGCAGACCAGAGGCGGGCGGCGGGGCGACGCGTCCGCTTCGAGCGATCACGGTCGCCGTCGCATCGTGCTCGGCGACCAATCCCGAGATGAAGCGCCGCGAGGCCTGAGAGTGGCGTCTGCCTAGCCGGCCGCTCCGGTAACGACGACCTCATCGCCCGCGACCGTGAAGGTGTGTGCGAGCCCTCCAGACGCCCAGTCGATGTGATCGACGGCGACGGTGAAGCGCGGATCCGAGCTGAACAGCACCTCTGGCCGTAGTTCGGTGTCGATCCGCACGGGCATGAATGAGACACGCTCGACCCCGCTCGTCGTCAGCACGGCTTTGGCGATCATGCTCTTCATGGCATCCGGACCCATCGGCAGGCGCGGATACGCGGGGTCGTTCTCAACGCCGTGGCGGTGCCCCCCGATGTGCCCCGGGACGTGATTGCCGATCTCACGCTGGGACCACAGGAAGTGGGCGACCGTCCGCTGGTAGTCGGCGAGCACGCGCGGGATGTTGTGGATCCCCCAGTGCAGTGACACGACGACAGGGTGGTGGCTCAGACTGGGTGGTCACGGGCCAAAGGATCGATCACTCACAGTAGTCGGAGATGGGGATGCGGAGCGGTCTTGGCGGAGGGATGCGAAGCGGCACGGGCCCGGGGCTCATGCGCTCGTTTCGTCGCGACGGCACGGTGACGTCGGTCAGGCTGTCCCCGGGCATCTACCGCCGGATCGCCGGGTTCGCGACCCCGTATCGCTGGCCCCTGGCCGCCTTCCTGGTGCTCATCATCCTCGATGCGGTCATCAACGCCGCAAACCCGCTCATCTATCGGGCGATCATCGACGACGGGGCCCTCGGCAGGCGGCCGGCACTGATCGTTCAGCTCGCGCTCCTCCTGGCCGTCCTCGCCGTGGGCGATGCGCTCGTCTCGCTCGGCCAGCGCTGGATCTCGGCGCGGATCGGGGAGGGACTCATCTTCGACCTGCGGACCCAGGTGTTCGCCCACGTCCAACGGATGCCGATCGCGTTCTTCTCCAGGACCCAGACCGGCGCCCTCGTCAGCCGCCTGAACAACGACGTGCTCGACGCCCAACGGGCATTCACGGACACGCTCTCGTCTGTGGTCGGTAACGTCTTCGGCGTCGCGATCACCCTCGTCGCGATGCTGTTCCTGTCGTGGCAGATCACCGTCGTCGCGCTGCTGGTCCTGCCGGTGATCCTGCTGCCGGCGCGTTGGGTCGGCCGCCGGGTCCAGGCGATCACCCGGGAGAGCTATGAGCTCAACGCGCGGATGACCAACACGATGACCGAGCGCTTCAACGTCGCCGGCGCCCTCCTCGTCAAGCTGTTCGGCAATCCCCAAGACGAGACCCAGAGCTTCGAGCAGAAGGCCGGTCGAGTGCGCGACATCGGCGTGACCCGCGCGATGTACGCCCGGTTGTTCCGGGCGGCGATCCTCCTTGCCGCCGCGCTCGCGACCGCGCTCGTCTACGGCTGGGGCGGGCTGCTCGCGGCCGATGGGGATCTCCAGGTCGGGACGCTCGTCGCGCTGGCCGCCTATCTCAACCGTCTCTACGCTCCGCTCACGGCGCTCTCGAATGTCCAGGTCGACGTGATGACCGCGCTCGTCTCGTTCGACCGACTCTTCGAGGTTCTCGACCTGCAGTCGATCGTGGCCGACAAGCCCGGCGCCGTCGACATCCCGCGGGGGCCGGCGACCGTGGAGTTCGATCATGTCGACTTCCGGTACCCCGGAGCCGAGGAGGTATCCCTCGCGTCGCTCGAGGCGGTGGCGACCCTGGACCAGGCACCTTCACAGGCGGTCTTGTTCGATGTCTCGTTCGTCGCGCGCCCCGGGGAGCTCGTGGCGCTCGTGGGACCATCCGGCGCCGGCAAGACGACGATCAGCAGCCTGATCCCCAGGCTCTACGATCCACGCGCCGGCGCGGTCCGGATCAACGGGGTCGACCTTCGCGATGCGAGCCTCGACTCGGTGCGTTGCACGGTCGGGGTGGTGACCCAGGACGCGCACCTGTTCCACGAGAGCATTCGCGCCAACCTGTTGTACGCGAACCCCGGGGCCTCCGACGGAGAGCTCGTCGATGCCCTGCGCGCCGCGCAGATCCTGCCGTTGATCGAATCCCTGCCCGACGGCCTCGACACGGTCGTCGGGGATCGAGGGTATCGACTGTCCGGTGGCGAGAAACAGCGGATCGCGATCGCCCGCCTGCTGCTCAAGGCGCCGGACGTCGTCGTCCTCGACGAGGCGACCGCGCATCTCGATTCTGAATCGGAATTGGCCGTGCAGGTCGCGCTCAAGGTCGCCCTTCGCGGGCGCACGTCGATCGTGATCGCCCATCGCCTGTCCACGGTCCGGGAGGCCGATCAGCTCCTCGTCATCTCCGAGGGCCGGATCGTCGAACGGGGCGCGCATGCCGAGTTGCTCGCTCTCGGCGGCCTTTACGCCGAGTTGTATCGAACCCAATTCGTGCACCAGCGGACGCCGGCGACAGCCCCGGAGGACCTCTAGCGCCGGGGCCGCTCGATCGTGTGCATCCCGGTTCCTCGACCTCGTCGGTCAGCGATCACCATTGACCCAGCCTCCGCAGGAGGCGTAGGCTTTACTCATGGATAAGTCTGTAAAGGTCCGACGGCGGCGGGGCTTCACCCGTGTCAGCCCGAAGCACCAGGTGACGATCCCGGTCGAGGCGCTCGCAAGGGCGGGCGTTCACGTTGGTGATCCGCTGCGGGTCGAGGCCCGCGCGAATGGTGAAATCGTCCTGACCCGTGAAGGGAACCCACTCGAACGGTATGCGGGCAGCCTGACGGGTCTCTACCCGCCCGGCGAGCTCGAGCAGCTCCGCAGCGAATGGGACTGACCGTCCTCGATTCGGGGGTGGTGATCGCCATCCTCGACGGTCACGACGGCCATCACGCGGCCGCGCTCTCGGCGGTGGCCGCCGCCCTCGAGCGGCACGACGATATCGTTCTGCCCGTATCCGCGTATGCCGAGGCGCATGTGACCCCGTCACGAAACGGACCGCAGGCGATCGAGACGTTCGACGGGTTCATCGACGGGTTACCAGCGAGGGTCGAGCCAGCCTCACGAGCGATCGGCGCATCGGCAGCCGAGCTCCGCGCTAGATTTGGCCCGTCGCTCAAGCTTCCTGACGCGCTGGTAGTCGCGACTGCCCACGTGCTCATGGCCGATCGCATCGTCACGACGGACCAGGGTTGGCCTGATGTCGGCATTCCGATCGACGTCGTTGCGGGTCGTCGCTGATGCGCGTCTCGTTCCTCGCGGACTTCAGGGTTGGCCGAGGAACACGGCCGGCGAAGCACGGCCACCAGGTCGACGAGATCCTCCTGTCCACACTTCCGTCGGGCATCTCCCGCTGGCTCGGACAGGGCGTTCCGACACGCCTCAAAGGTTCAGTGCTGGTGCCGGCGACTGTCGTGACGGCGAGAAGCGAGTCCGGATCGACGACTCGGCGCTGACCCGCCCTCCTTCAGCCGCGAGCTCTCCCGGACGCACTGCGACCAAGGCTCAGGATGGGCTGAGCGGGTCGATCGCGTGCGACGGATCGAGTTTGACGGTCGCCAGCAGCGCATCGAAGTAGGCGCGATCGACGATGCCATCGAGGGTGATCTGATAGACGCGTCCTCCGGAGAAGACGATCGCGTCGAAGGTGACACCGCCAACTGCGATTGACGCGTCCGGGGCCGTCGTGCAGTCGGAGATGTCGAGGTACCCGGATTGGCCATCGATCGGAAGCCGCGGCGAGGTCGATAGGTTACTCCCGCACACGTGGTTTCCTTGAAACGGCTGGAAGTACGTGGCGAGCCACTGATCCTCGGTTTGATTGGCGGCGAGTCGCTGCGAGGCAATGACAAGGCGCGCCCCGCCGGCCAGTTCGAGATCGTCGAGCGCCGGATTCCCAGGTGGCAAGTACGTGTCGGGAAGCCAGCTCTCCGTAGCCGGCTTCACCGTCCAGCCGGCCGGGTACTTCACCGAGAAGCCATTCCGCGACGAGACGAAGGTCTGGGTCAGCGACGGAATGGCGATGGGAGACGCGGTCGGCCGGGCGCTCACGATTGGGCTGGGCTGCGAGCTCGGACTCGCTCTCGGAGTCGGACTGGGTGTTGGACTCGGAGTCGGACTGGGTGTCGCCGATCCTGATGGACCGTTCACGGCCGATGGATTCTGCCGCGCGAAGATCGCGACGCCGGCCAGGCCGATCGCGACGACGAGCATCGCGGCGATGGGCAACTGGAGCGAAACGACGTGAGGCCGGAGCGCCCGACTTGCCGGGACGACGCGCTCGAGGCTGATCCTGGCGGCGCTCCGGGCGCCGAATTCCATTCCGAGCTCGAGCGGCTGCGGCGCATAGCCGCCCTCGTCCGGCGGCCCGTCGCGAAGCGATCGCCCAAGCACCCCGCGCGGCTCCGTCATCTGAGGCCTTCCTCTCGGGAGAAGCGCCTGCGGAGTGACGCGACGGCAGCGCTGGCATCGTTGCGAGCGCCGTTCGCGCTGATACCCATGACGATCCCGATGCGCTCGTACGAAAGATCGGCCCGATATCGCAGATACACGACGGCACGCTGGCGCGGCGGCAGGTGATCCACTGCGGCCCACACTGCCAATCGGTCGGCAGGATCGAGCTCCTCCCGGGGAATGACAGCAGACAGACGACCGGCGAGCAATTCGACGAGCCGTCCCAGGCGATGATGGTCCATGGCGAGTCGGTAGGTGACTCGGAAGGCCCATCCTTCCGGGTCGACGATAACCGTCCCCCGCGAAGACTCGCTCCACATTCGCAGGAAGGCCTCCTGCACCGCGTCGTTCGCCTCGTCCTCATCGAGCCCGAGTCGCCGGCACAGGCCGAACAGGTCGCGGCCGCGTCGGTTGTGGACGTCGGCCACGGCCGACGCCTCAAGCGGGCGTGATCGCGTTGCGGGCACCTCCGCGGCGCGCGGACGACCGGGAAGGAGCGCGGTCAGGTCCAAGGCCTCTCCATCGTCAGGGCTTGCCGGGGAAGTAGTAGGTCCCGTCCCAATGGAACAACCCTTTCGAGTCGACCGTGACGTGGACCACGGCATGGAACCCGGTCAACGTCCCGGTTCCCTTCCAGAACGTGCAGATTCCGTCCGACGTTTCGGCATCGAAATTGCAATAGCCAGTGGCCGTGTTCCCGTGCCAGGTGTCGATGACGACATTGCTACTCAGGAAATACGAATTGTTGAGCACCGGCCCGTTGTACCAGACCTTCGCTTTCGCACGGATCGCCCCGAGGTTTGAGGCCGCGATCGTGCAGTAGGTCGGGGCGACGCCGGTGAACTTGCTGCAGTCCTTCGTGATGTGGAGCGCGTGCGGCGAGGACGACGCCGACACGGAGATGGCGAAGACGGTGAGGGCCAGGATCGCGCCGGCGACCACCAAAAGACCTCGGCCAGAACGCATGAGTGATCCTCCAGGCTGGGGTTCCGAGACGAGTCGGACGCTCATCGGAGCATAGACCCGGGTCGGACGCTCAGCCACGGGAGCCACGAGCAGATCTCCGTCGTGCGGGTTGCTCCTTTACCTATAGACGGTGGCCGGACCGGAAACGTACAACCCCTCGTCAGATTCCGGATTCGTGGTCAGAACATCGCCGGACCCAGCCGCCTCACAGGATTCAGCGTTGTACGTTTCGTCTCCGGCCTCCGTCTTTTCGGGTGACGTAACCCATAGCTGGAGAATCTCGATGCGGTTGATCCGAAGAATCCTCGTGGTCGCGGGGGCCACCCTTGCACTCAGCGTCCTCGTCCCCTCGGTGGCGGCGTCGTCACCCATCAATCACATCGTGATGACGAAGGTCTGCGGTCCAGCA
>JAUSJS010000328.1 GCA_030647575.1 Candidatus Limnocylindrales bacterium
CGTGTTCGAGGACGTCGACGTCAAGTCGACGCTCTGGCGCGAGCTCGATCGGCTGGCGCGCGCCGAGGCGCAGGTGTGGGCGATCGTGATCGACCGTCTGCGCGAGCGGCTGCACGACCAGGCCCACCGTGCGACGACCGCCGCGACCCTCGATGAGGTGGCGGACCATCGACTGGACCCATATGGCGCTGCGGACCGGCTGCTCGCGTCCCTCACCTCGGAGGCGGCCCCGTGACGATCCAGCTGGTTTTCGTGGCCGGCGCCGGGCTGATGGGACATGGGATCGCCCAGGTCCACGCGGCGACCGGCCTCGACGTGGTGCTGTACGAGCCGGACATGGCCAGGGCACAGGGGGGCCGCGACCGGATCGCGGCCAACCTCGAGCGTGCGGTGGCCAAGGGCCGGCTGGAGGCCGCGGAGCGCGAGGCGACGCTCATCAGGATCTCGCCGACGGACGATCTGGCAGCTGTCCGGGACGCAGACCTCGTGATCGAGGCCGTGTTCGAGGACGTCGACGTCAAGTCGACGCTCTGGCGCGAGCTCGATCGGCTGGCGCCGTCCGCCACCATCTTTGCCTCGAACACGAGCTCGATCTCGATCGGCCGGCTGGCCGAGGTGGTCTCACCCGCGCGTCGGAAGCGCTTCGTCGGGATGCATTTCTTCAGCCCCGTCCCGGTCATGCCGCTGGTCGAGCTGATCCGCGGGCCGCAGACCGCCGACGCGACCGAAACCGCGATCCGCGGGCTTGCCGAGCGGCTCGGCAAGCAGGTCATCGTGTCGGCCGATCGGCCGGGATTCATCGTGAACCGGATCCTGATGCCGTTTCTGGCCGAGGCGATGCGGGCCTGCGAGGCGGGCCTCGGGACGGCCGACGACATCGACACCGGCGCCCGGATCGGGCTGAACCACCCGATGGGCCCGCTCGAGCTGGCCGACTTCATCGGCCTCGACGTCTGCCTTGGGGTGATGCGCGTGCTCGATGAGGGCCTCGAAGGCGAACAGTTCCGGCCACCGCAGGTGCTGGTGGCGCTGGTCGAGGCCGGGCATCTGGGCCAGAAGACCGGGCACGGGTTCCACACGTATCCGCGACCGGAGCGGCCGACCCGGTGAGCGGTGACCTGACGTCGGAGGAGCGGCTCCTCCAGGCGACGGCGCGAGAATTCGCCATACGCGAGCTGGCGCCGGGGGCCATCGAGCGCGACGAGTCCGAGCGCTACGACCGCTCGCTCTTCACCAAAATGGGCGAGCTGGGACTGACGGCGGCCCCGCTCCCTGAATCTGTCGGCGGCGCGGGCTTCTCGTACCTCGGCTGGACACTGGTGATGGAGGAGCTCGGCGCGGTGGACATGGCGATGGCCGTATCGCTCTCGGTGCATCTCCTGTCGCAATACCCCGTCGTGGCTTGGGGCACGCCCGAACAGCAGGCTCGCTGGCTGCCGGCGATGCTCAGCGGCGAGGCGCTCGGGGCGTTCGCCCTGACCGAGCCCCATGCCGGCAGCGATGCGGCGGCCATTCGGACTCGGGCGGAGCGCCTGGGACCCGCCGATGCCCCTGAAGGCTACCGGCTGAGCGGCACGAAGATCTGGATCTCGAACGCCCCGGAGGCGGAGCGCTATCTGGTCTTCGCGACGCTCGACCCTGCCCTGGGCTCGAAGGGGATCACCGCCTTCCTGGTCGAGAAAGGCACGCCTGGATTCCGGTTCGGCGCGCACGAGCGGAAGATGGGGATCCGCGCCTGCCCGGCCGCCGAGCTCGTGTTCGATGGCGCCGAGGTGCCGGTTGCCAACCGCCTGGGTGGAGAAGGGGAGGGCTATCGGATCGCCCTGTCGGCGCTTGGCGAGGGGCGGATCTCCATCGCGGCGGCCTGCGTCGGGATCGCCCGCGCCGGGCTCGACGCGGCCGCGCGCTACCTGACCGAGCGCCATGCGTTCGGGGCGCCGCTCGTTGAGCAGCAGGGCCTGCGCTTCATGCTCGCCGAGATGGCTCGCGAGGTCGCGGCGGCTCGGGCGGTCACCCGGGAGGCCGCCCGGGCCAAGGATCGGGGAGAGCCCATCGCCGAGGCTTCGTCGATTGCCAAGTGGACCGCCTCGGATGCCGCAATGCGCGTGGCCACCGATGCGGTCCAGCTGTTCGGAGGAAGCGGCTACTCGCGGGAGACCGGGATCGAGCGGCTCATGCGCGACGCCAAGGGCGCCCAGATCTACGAGGGCACCAACCAGATCCACCGCCTGATCGTGGCGGACGAGGTGTTGCGCTCGATCGGTGGCTGAGGCCGCCCGCCCGGTCCCTCGCGGGCCCCAGATGCACCGATTCCTGTCATCGGTCCACAGGGTGGACCTTCGGCGCGGTTCCGGCGATCCAGAACGAGCCGGACGTCGATGGAGTTCGCCTGCAGGCGTGGTTTCACGCTCAGCGCTCGGCGGGTCGCGACCGTGTGACCCGCCGCACCGGCCCGAGATCGCGCCCAAGGCGCACCTCATGCACCGATGGCAGGAAGGTGAGAGCGTCGACCCGGCCGCTCGGCCCTCGAAGCCAGCCACGCATCCTGCGCCCGTCGACCGGGAACTTCGCTCGGAGCACGGTCTCGTGGGCGGACACGGCCCGCCGGTTCGTGCGGCTCTCCGCGACCACGACCCAGGTCGAGGTCGCGATCGGCTCCCAGCTTCGGTCGCTGGCGACCTCTGCCGCGAGCCTCCGCTTTCGATCCATCGTGGCCATCAGTTCGTTGATGTCCACTAGCTCGGTCTTCAGCTCGACCACGAGGAGCATCCGACGCGCGTCGTTCCAGGCCAAGACATCGATGATTCCCCGCTCACCGAAGATCGAGAACGACACCTCAGGCTCGGCGACCCAGCCCTCGAGAGAGCCAAACAGCTCGGCCACGGCCTCGTGCATCGCCGAATGACGGGCGCTGATCAACCTCCAGAGATCGCCACCCTGCCAGCGCACGACCGTGTCGAGGCGGGCATCCAGCGCATGCGCCGCGCGCCGGATCGACCCGAGCGGAACGGCAGTGAGCCGGCCGTGCTCGATCCGACCGATCATCGTGCGCGAGACCTTCGCCTTGGCGGCGAGATCCTTCTGCCTCCAGCGCTTGCGTACTCGGATCGCGCGCAAGGCAGCACCCACACGTTGATCGTCCACGCCCGCAGTGTCGCGATGGACGCTTTACTCCGGCGTATCCCGCGCCGGAAGCGACCTGATCCTCACCTCCGGCCGGAGGCGACCTGATCCTGCCAACGGTCCAGCAGGTGCACCTTGGGCGGGGTTCGGAGGCTCGAACGGTGCTCGCGACCGGTCAATCCAGCTGCGGTGCCTCGACGCCACGCACGGCGGGCGGGGCCCGCGCAGACAGTTGCCCATCAAGGAGGGCGCCGATCGAGCCGAACGCCCACCTGGTGGACCGATGGCAGGAAAGCGCCCGAAACCGATGCGGCCCGCGGCGGACCGTCGCCCCGGCGCCTCGTACCACCGGTGTAGATTCGAGCCATGACCCAGAAACCCCCTGGCCCGAACGGGCACGTCTACGTCGTCAGCGCCGCACGCACCCCGATCGGCAAGTTCGGTGGCGCGCTCGCCAGTGTCCCCGCGGTCGAGCTGGGTGGCGTCGCCATCCGCGCCGCCGTCGAACGGGCGGGGCTGCCCGAAGACACCACGATCGACGAGGTCCTCATGGGCCACGTGCTGCAGGCGGGTGCCGGACAGGCGCCCGCCCGCCAGGCTGCCCTGCGCGCCGGCCTTCCCGACACGACCAGCGCCACCACGATCAACCGGGTCTGCGGCTCGGGCCTGAAGGCGATCATGCTGGCGGCGGCCGAGATCCGGGCCGGCGATGCCGAGATCGCCGTCGCGGGGGGCATGGAATCGATGAACGGCGCGCCTTACCTCCTGCCGGGCGCGCGCTTCGGCTACCGGCTCGGCAACGGCGAGCTCGTCGACGCGACCGTCCATGACGGCCTGTGGTGCGCGATCGAGAACTGCCACATGGGTACCCACGCCGAGCGTGTCGCGATCAAGGACCGGGTGAGCCGGGCCGATCAGGATGGGTTCGCCCTTGGCAGTCATCAGAAGGCGATCGCGGCGATCGATGCCGGCCGGTTCGAGGCCGAGACGGCGCCGGTGACGGTGCGCGACGCCAAGGGCGGCGAGACCGTGGTAACCATCGACGAAGGTCCCCGCCGGGACTCGAGCGCCGAAGCCCTCGCGCGCCTCCGGCCGGTGTTCGCGCTGCCGGACGGCGAGGACCGCGGCGACGCAACCGAGGGGACGGTCACCGCCGGCAATGCCCCCGGCATCACCGACGGCGGCGCTGCCACCGTCCTGGCCTCCGAGCGAGCCGTGGAACGCCTGGGCCTGAAGCCGCTCGCCCGGATCGTCGGTTATGCGCAGGCCGAGGTCGCGCCGAAGTGGCTCTTCCTCGCGCCGGTCGAAGGCGTCCGTCGCCTGCTCGACCGGATCGAGCTCCCGATCGAGGCGTTTGACCTGATCGAGATCAATGAGGCGTTCGCCGCCCAGACCCTGGCCGACGGTCGCGAGCTCGGCTTCGATTGGGATCGGGTCAACGTCAACGGCGGTGCCATCGCCCTCGGCCACCCGATCGGCGCGAGCGGGGCGCGGATCGTGGCTACGCTCCTCCACGAGCTCGTCCGGCGCGAGGGCCGATACGGGCTCGCGACGCTCTGCCTGGGCGGGGGCGGCTCGGTCGCGGCGGCCTTCGAGCGGGTCTGATATTCGAGGCGGGCTCGCGACGCTCCGGTCGTCGGACCGCCCGTCTCGATGGTGGATAACTCTCTCGACTTCGCATGGACACGGGCGGATACTCCGCTCAAGGATCGGCGCCGTCGTGCGTCGGCTCACGGCATGGACCGAACGACCCGGTCAGGCAGGAGGATTCGGTGAACGACGACGAGATGGTTGCGCGCATTCGTGAGCTGTACGAAAGCAACGACATGGCAGCCTTCGCCAAGGCCCAGTACGAGATGGCCGCGGAGGACATGGTCAACGAGTTTCCCCAGTCCGGTGAGCGCTTCCGGGGTCGGGACAACATCGCGGCGATGAACCAGAGCTATTCGGGGAACGCCGGCACGACGCCGAAGGCGACCTTGCGTCGGATCCTGAAGCCGGGCGAGGCGTGGGTCATCGAGAGCACGATCGACTATGGTGATGGGACGCCGGTGAGCGGGATCTCGATCATCGAAAACGGTCCAGACGGCAAGGTCATCAGGCAGACCGATTACTTCGCCAACCCGTTCGAGGCACCCGCCTGGCGCAGCAAGTACGCCGAGCGCAAGGAACCCGTAGGCGCGCGCTGAGCGCCTCCCCGCCGCATCCGCGCCACACGTGACGGCGATCGAGAGCCCTCGGAACCTCCAGCCAGGCCCGGCGGACGAGCCGCCGACGTTCCGCCACTTCATCGCCGGGGAGTGGTGCGAGTCGACGAGCGGCCAGACCTTCGAGAGCCGCAATCCGGCCGACACGCGCGACCTGATCGGGCGGTTCCAGCAGGGGACCGCGGCCGACGTGGCCATGGCCGT
>JAUSJS010000340.1 GCA_030647575.1 Candidatus Limnocylindrales bacterium
CGGTGCCTGCCTGCACCGCAATCAGGTCGGAAGCTTCCCGACCAGCTCCCGGACGGCCGCGACGGACCGATCGAAGGCCGCCTGCTCGTCGGCGGTCAGCTCGATCTCGAAGATGCGCTCCATGCCGCGGGCACCGAGCACGACCGGGACGCCGACGAACAGGCCCTCGGTCTTGAACTCGCCCTGGAGGAGCACCGTGCAGGGCAGGACCCGCTTGCGGTCGAGCAGGATCGACTCGACCATCTCGAATGCCGAGGCGGCCGGGGCATAGAAGGCCGAGCCGGTCTTCAACAGGGCGATGACCTCGGCTCCCCCGTTCGCCGTGCGCTCCTCGAGGGCCTTGACCCGATCGGGTGGCAGCAGCTCGGTGATCGGAACGCCGGCCACGGTCGAGTAGCGCGAGAGCGGGACCATGGTGTCGCCGTGTCCACCGAGGACGAACGCGTGGGTGTCCTCCACGGAGACGCCGAGCTCCTGGGCGATGAACGTGCGAAAGCGTGCCGAGTCCAGCACTCCGGCCATGCCCAGCACGCGCTCGCGCGGGAAGCCGGAGGCCTGCAACGCGACGTGGCACATCGCGTCGAGCGGGTTCGTGACGATGATCAGGATGGCGTCGGGCGAGTGCCTGGCGGCCTGTTCGACGACGGCTCGGACGATCCCGGCGTTCTTTGCCAGGAGGTCGTCGCGGCTCATCCCCGGCTGGCGTGCGAGGCCCGAGGTCACGACGACGATGTCGCTGCCGGCGGTGTCGGCGTAGTCGTTGGTGCCCACGATGCGGGCGTCATGGCCCACGACCGGGGCCGCCTCGGCAAGATCGAGCCCCTTGCCCTGCGGCAAGCCCTCCACGATGTCAACGAGCACGACGTCGGCGAGCCCGGCCTCGGCAATCCGCTGCGCGGTCGTGGCGCCCACGTTGCCGGCGCCGATGACGGTGACCTTGTTGCGAGACATGCAGGGACGACTCCTCTTGAGCTGGCACGCTACCGACGCATTGTAGGACGGGCCCTCGGCTTGCTGGCACAGCAACAACCGATCCGATCGGGCGCGGGCGGGCGACGAATCGGGCGGATCGTTGCAGCTACGGCAAAGTTCGCGACGCCCAGGGAGGCACCTGGTGCTGTAGTTGCTGCGTCAGCAATAAAGGCAGGGGAGGCGTCAATCGGGGGCGGTTCGAAGCCTGTTGTTTGCTCGCGCAGCAACGACCCGGACGCTTGTTGCTCGGTGGGCAAGGATCGAGGGCGGGACGCGACGACGAACCGAAGTGGACGTACGCGCCGGATGCGGCCGAGGATCAGGTTCAGGCGACGCGCGGACCGGCCGCTCGAACCGTTTCGCTCACCCCGTCGGCGAACGCGTCGAAGTTTGCGGCGAACATCCGCGCCAGCTTCGCGGCGGTTCGATCGTAGGCGGCCGGATCCGCCCATGTGCCACGAGGATCGAGGAACCGGTCCGGAACGTTCGGGCAGGCAGTCGGAACCGTGACCCGGAAGACAGGGTCGATCCGGGTCGGCACCCGAGCCAGGGTACCGTCGAGCGCGGCCCGGACGATCGAGCGGGTGTGGCCGATGTTCATCCGCTCGCCGGTCCCGTACGGCCCGCCGGTCCAGCCGGTGTTGACGAGCCAGACCGGCACGTCGTAGCGGTCGAGGCGATCGATCAGCATGTGCGCGTACTCGCCGGGGTGGCGGGGCAAGAATGGCGCGCCGAAACAGGCGGAGAATGTCGCCTTCGGCTCCATGATTCCGACCTCCGTGCCGGCGAGCTTGGCGGTGTAGCCGCTGATGAAGTGGTAGGCCGCCTGCTCGCGAGTCAGGCGCGAAATCGGCGGCAGCACCGCGAAGGCGTCGGCGGTCAGGAAGATGACGGCGCGCGGCATGCCGGCGATGCCGGTCGCGTCGGCGTTGCCGATGAACTCGAGCGGGTAGGCGCCCCGGGTGTTCTCGGTGAAGCGTTCTGAGTCGAGGTTGAGCTCGCGAGTCGCGGGATCCAGGTCCACGTTCTCGAGAATCGTCCCGAAGCGCCGCGTGGTCTGGAAGATGTCCGGCTCGTACATCGGGGAGAGGCGGATCGTCTTGGCGTAGCAGCCGCCCTCAAAGTTGAAGCTGATCCCGTCACCCCAGCCATGCTCGTCGTCGCCCACCAGGCTGCGCAGCGGATCGGCCGACAGGGTCGTCTTGCCGGTCCCGGAGAGCCCGAAAAAGACCGCGGCGTCGCCGTCGGCACCGACGTTGATGGCCGAGTGCATCGGGAGCACGCCCTCGTCGGGCATCAGGTAGTTCATGACCGTGAACGCCGACTTCTTGATCTCGCCGGCGTACTCCGTGCCGACGATGATCACCTCCATCCGGCGCAGGTGGACCAGGATCGCCGTCCCGGTTCGGGTGCCCTCGGTCGCGGGGTCGGCCTGGAACGAGGGGACGCAGATGATCGTGAAGTTCGGCACGAAGTCGGTCAGCTGGTCGGCCGTCGGCCGGCGGAACAGATTGCGCGCGAAGATGCTGGCCCAGGCGGTTTCGGTGTAGACGCGCAGGGATCGGCGGTGGGCTGGCGCCGCGCCGATGAAGCAGTCCTGGCTGTAGAGGTCGCGCCTGGCGGCGTATTCGATCAGCCGCGCCCGCAGTCGCTCGTAGTGTTCCTCGCTGATCGGCCGATTGACGGCGCCCCACCAGATCTTCCCCTCGGAACCGGGCTCGCGGACGATGAACTTGTCCTCGGGCGATCGCCCGGTGTGCTTGCCGGTCAGGACGACCAGTGGACCGTCCGCGGCAACGAGGCCCTCGCCGCGACGGATCGCATCCTCGTACAGCTCGGCAATCGGCAGATTGGCGCGGACCTCACGCCCCAGCAGAGGGCGGGTCACGGGGCGGGCAGGGCTCGTGGTGGCCATTGGTTTCGAACTCCTCGGGCGCGGGCGATCACTCTCGGATCGACCGGCCGCGCGTGACGCGGGCCCTGCCAGGCGGCAGATCCGCGGGAGTCGGCTTTCGCAGTCGCGTTGCCCGGGATGCTACCACGCGACATTGCCGCCGCGTTGCAGCACGGTAGCGAAACGCCCGCATTTGACGGGAATTCGGGTCCATCGGGCGAGCGCCACGGATCCAGCGCCACGCTCCAGCGGGTCCGGCGCCACCCGACACTCAGTCCAGGTGGAAGACCTCCGGGATCTCGTGCCACCACTCCTCTGCAGAGCGCTCAGGAACCGGCTCCTGGAGCGGTTCGGTGATCTGCCACCACGCCTGGGTCGCGGGGTCGGCGGCAATCGCCGCGAAATCCGCCTCCAGGTCGTCGCCGGAGTATTCGAGATACGCCACCAGCAGCGTCCCGTAGCGAAAGATCGAATAGTTCGTCATGTGACTGGCACGCAGTCGCGCAAGGACGGCCTCCGGTACGCCGCGATGAATCCGCTCGTACTCGTCGATCCGCTCCGGGCGCAACCCGATGACCTGGGCCAGCCGCTTCAT
>JAUSJS010000370.1 GCA_030647575.1 Candidatus Limnocylindrales bacterium
GGTCGGCTCAGCGGCGAGTGTAGGTGAACGGCGTCGACGTTTGCGGGGCGGATCGAGTCTCAGCCATCGCTCACATCCGGCTTGCTCCGGCGTCGGTTGCGCCCGTGGCTTGCCGGACGGCGGCGCGCAGATCCTTCATGAGGAGAACGAGATGGAGGGGATCCGTGGGTGACGGCTCGAAGCCTGGGTCGATCCGCCGATAGAACTCGGCTGCCTCGGGTGTCTCGGCGTGGATGAGCAACGCTCGGACGCCGACACGATCGGCGATGGCGGCGGTCTGCAGCAGGGCGTCGCGAACCAGCGCGGACCCGAGACCCCTCCCCTGCTCACCGACGTCCACACCCAGGCGGGTCAGGAGGATGACCGGGATCGGATACCGTCCCAGACCCTTGACGATGCGCGGCGGCACCCGGTCATGTGCGACAGAGCCTGCCGCCAGCGCGTAGTAGCCGACGACCCGTTTGGTACCGGTGCCGCAGACCACGTAGACCTTTGCCGTGTCCGACTGATGGGCCTGGAGTGCGTGACGACGCAACCACGTCGTCTGCGCCTCCGACCCGCAGTCGAATCCCGCCGTTTCGTGGTCGCGCGAGAGCGACTCGACGCGGCCGTACTGGCTCACGCCTCGTCGAGCACACTCGGTCTGGCGAGGAAGGCGGCGAGCCCGGGCATCGGCCGAGCATCGCGCTCGAGCAACTCGGTGAAAGCGTCCCATCGATCGTCGGGAAGGACGAACGACGTGCGGTCCGCCAGCACCTCGCGCGCGGCCTCTGTCGCGTGCGTGAGCACGAAGGCGCTGACGCTCATCGAGGTTGCTGCCGCGGCTTCGTCGAGCAGGCGGCGGTTTGCCGGTTCGAGACGTAGCTCCAGCCGGTCATCCTTGCGCCGCGTCGATCGATCGAGAGTCATTGGCCAGGTCCTTAGGTGGTACGGACAATATCCGTACTGTATCGCGCGATCCCACGGGCGTCAATGGTGTCGCGATACGCGCGCAGCTGCTCGGTCTGGCGGCCCTCGCTCTCGGCGCGGAGCTCCTCGACGAGCGTGAGCGGGTCGATCGTCTCGAGCTCAGCGGTCGGGATGTTCGGGCGGGTCTCCGACGGGTGGGTCGTGGCGCGGACGATGGTCTTGGGCTTCATCTTCTCAGGCACGGCTCACCTCGCCCTTACCGAGATAAGCGGTGGTGAAGCGACCCCGCGCATGATCACGCCCCGCCGATCGTTCGGCGAGGTGCGCGTGCCCACGGTCCACCGCTTCGGGCCATACCGGTTCTACTTCTGGTCGCACGAGAATCGTCAGACCGGTGAGCCTCCTCACATTCACGTGGTCTCGGGCGATGGCGAGGCTTCCTTCTGGCTCTCGCCGGTGGCCGTCCGTGATGCTTGGGACTACACTCCGCGCGAGATCGAGCGAATCCGCCGTCTTGTCGTTGTGCATCGAGAGGAGATTCTGAGGCGTTGGCATGAGTTCTTCGGCGAGTAGTCCGTCTCTTACACGCCCCAGGGCAGTTGCCGCCCGACTTGACGCCACGCGTCTCTGGGTGTCGCTCGAGGATGGCCGTGAGGTCGGCGCGCCCCTTGACTGGTTCGACTGGCTCGCAACCGCTACGGACGACCAGCGGCACGAGTTCCGGATCGTCGAGGGCGGCGCAGGCATCTGGTGGGAGCAGCTCGAGGACGGCGTGTCGGTCCCCGGCCTGTTCGGACTACCCGAATACCCCTGAACCGCGCGGCTCACGCCAGAGCCTCCGCTGGCCAGGGATCGAGGTGCTTCGCCCTGATGACGTGCTCGGCGTCCCATGGGTCGGTGACCTCCAGGAATGCCCAGCGGCCCGAGGCCGCCCCAGATGTTTACGGCTACGGTCCAGAGAGATACCAGCCCAAAGTGGCGGACGTGACCGGCGCATCGGATCGCTGCCTCGCGTCTCGAGCGGGTTGCGGATGGCATGGGCGATGCCCTTCGGCAGCAGTACGATACCGCCAGTCTCGAGGACCGAGCTGCTCGTACCGAGCCGGATTTCCAGCGCGCCCTCGAGGACATAGCCAATCTCGTCCTCGCGGCGATGGACGTGGAGCCTGTTTCCCGTCCCCGGGTCGAACGCCGATTCGAAGAGGTAGTACGCGCCGCCGCTCTGCTTACTTGTGAGCTTGTGCGTGACGCCGAGAAAGTCCAGCACCTTGCCTGAGTGCGGCGGCATGAAGATGGGTTGGGGATCGTCAGATTTCACAACCGCCTCCCTCTCAACCGGCGGCTTCCCGTGCCGCCCGGACCGCCCGCCTGGCCTCGGCGACGCCCTGGACGACGCGGTCGACCGCATCGTCGACGCCCTGGTGCCCGAAAACGACCGCCTCGGCACGGCCATAGGCCGCAAGCACGTGGCGAACGAGCCGCGCTGGCTCGTTCGGCTCGTGACCGAGCATGGCGAGGGTCTTCTCGACCTGGATCGCGTGCTCGCGAATGTGGGAAGCCCAGCGCCCGAGGCGGAAGCCGACCGTGACCGGGAAGCCGGACCAGCGGCTCCCGAGGGCGAGTCGATCGTCCGGCAGGCCGGCGAGCCGTTCCGCGCTCAGGTCGACAATCGCGTCCAGCCTCGTGCGCAGGTCGTCGATGCCTCCTGCTGCTTCGGCCGTTACTTCGTCGGGCATGGCGGCCCAGAGTGAATCGGGCGCGCCAGTCGGTAGTCCGGGATCCTTCAGGTCGTAACCCTGCGCCTGCCACCAGGCCGTGCCCCAGCCGTACCCACGCTGGCTGGCGATGATGTGGCCAACGACGAGACGGAGCGACCACCCGCCCTCGCGCGGGTCGGCGTCCAGCAGGTGTTCATCGAGCGGCAGCAGCAGGCCGTGCAGATCCCACCGGGCGGCCGTTGACGGCCCGACGATCAACGCCCCACGTCGCTCCCCGGGATCCGCAACAGCCGCCGCCGCGCGGGCCTCGATCTCGGCCTGCTCGAGCGCTTCGGCGGCTCGGTAGGCGCCGTAGCGGACCTCCTGTTCGCTGCCACCGATCCAGGTCCACGGCAGCGTGAGGGCGGCTTCGGGGATGGCGAGCAGGTCGTGCGCAACCTCGATCAGATCGGCCCGGGCACCCGCGAGCGCCAAGGGTAGCGGTCGCGCGAGCGATGGGTCCGTGTGCTCGAGGAGCGGCTCGTTGAGCGTCTCGTTGGTCATCTGCCCAGAGTAGGGGCTCAGGGCGCCGGTTGGTCAGGTCTCCAGGAACTTGCGCTCCAGGTCGGCGAAGAACCCGTGGGCCAGCAGTCCGAAGTCCTCCTCGCGTACCGCGATCTCGTCCCCGACCCGGTACTTCAGGACCGACTTCGCCGGATCCATCCTGATGGTCTTGTCGGCAGCCATCGTGCCACCATTGCTCAGCATCGAGGTGCACAGCACGCGGACCTCGTTGAGCGGATTGCCGTCCTTCCGCTCGATGGTCCGGCTCCGGTTCATGAAGGAATTCTCCAGCACCTGCACCAGGTTGTTGAAGAACACTGGCTCGAACGCGCGGATCGCGGCGTCGAACTCCGTCCCGCTGGCGCCCGAAAGGTTCGCGCCTGCGGTGACCACGCGCCTGTACGCGGCTACATGGTCGTCGATCTGCGCGCGACACGCGTCGATGTATTCCTGGCTGTAGTTGTTCATGCAGAGCACAGTGCATCGTCCTCTTCGGTTGGTTCCAACCCATTGTGCCTCGGCAGCCAGGCGTTGGAATCCTCGGAAGGGTGCGGTTAACCCCACCCTGAAGATGCCGGGTGGCTGGCTGGCTGAAGGGTTTCGGCGCTCGTAGCGTAGGCACATCAGGCACGAACAGGACCGATCGGGTTGACCGAACCGGCCGGCGTGCCGGGAGTGCGCTCGAACGAGCGTCAACGCCGTCGCGACTCGCGTGAGATCGTGGTGGGAGGAGGGAGGGAACACCGATGCTGGTCAACCGTAGATTCCTGTATTTGGGCGTCTTCCTGGTCGCCATTGGTGGCGTCCTCGTTGTCGCCGACCTGGTCGGCGTCGATGCAACGACGCTTCGCGACACCCTGCAGCTGTGGCCGCTCGCCATCATCGCGATCGGGCTGGGTCTCGCCCTCCGTCGGACGCGCTTCAGCTTGCCCGGAGGCATGCTCGCCGCCGCGGTCCCTGGCCTCCTTCTGGGCGGCGGGTTCGCCCTCGTGCCGCGGCTCGTTGCAGATTGCGGTGCCGGTGGCGCGCCGTCCACCGTGACGACCGAACAGGGCGTCTTCGATGGCCCGGCGCGGGTCTCCGTGGCGACCGGGTGCGGCTCCCTCGTCGTGAGCACCGCGCCCGGCAGCGGGTGGCGCCTCGAGGGTGGCGACGCCGAGGGCCGAGCGCCGATCGTCGACGCCTCGGCACGATCGCTATCGATCGACGCCGGCGGACGTGGGCGCTGGTACCGGTTCGACACCGACCGCGACACCTGGCGCCTAACGCTGCCGACGTCGGCGATCGAGGACCTGTCCTTGGTCGTGAACGCCGGGAGCACCACCGTCGACCTCTCCGAGGCCTCGGTGGCGAGCCTGTCGGGCACTGTGAACGCCGGGATGCTCTCCTTCCGGCTGGCCCCTGCCGATGTCGTCGGCTCCCTTGAGGTCAATGCCGGGGCGCTCGAGGTGTGCGTCCCTGGAGAGGTGGGCCTGCGCGTCCGTCACGATGGTGCCCTGAGCGGGATCTCAATCAACGGGTTGCATCAGACCGGCACCGACTGGCAGAGCCCGAACTACGCCTCGGCGACCCACCATGCCGATCTGAACATCGACGTGAATCTCGGTAGTGTCGAGATCAATCCGAACGGAGGATGCAAGTGAACCGCCGTCTCTATCGTTGCCGCCACGACCGCAAGCTCGCCGGTGTGGCCTCGGGTATCGCCGAGTATTTCGACATCGACCCGACGATTGTCCGGGTGCTCTGGGTTCTGTCCGTCTTCTTCGGCGGCCTGGGCCTGTTCGCGTATATCGTCATGGCGATCATCATGCCGCTCGAGCCGGAGGAGGGACTCGCGGTGAGCGCTCCGGCCGGTGATCCGAGCGGCGAGGCGCCCGTCCCGTCCCCCACCGGCTGGCACTCGACGCCGGCTACCCACCGTCACGCAAGTCGCGACAATGGCCGCCTTGTGACGTTCCTTGGCATCGCCCTGATCTTGTTCGGTGCCATCGCCCTCGTCGATGCGTTCCTGCCGGCGTGGGCGGACGGCGGGCGGTTCATCTGGCCCGCGTTCATCCTCGGCATCGGGGCCCTCCTGGTGGCGAGCGCGGTGCGGCGCGAACCGACGCCACCGTGATCGGTGGCGCAGTCCTCGTCGTAGGGCTGCTCCTCATCCTGGCCGGGCTGGCGTCAGCCCGGATCCCCGGCGGTGCGACGTTCGCCTCGCCGGGGATTTCCGTGGCCCCCGAGACCGGGGACGACCGGCCAGTGGGACCCCTCAGACTGGCCCGGCGGGCGCGCAACCCGATCCGAGCCTTCCTGTTCTCGCCGATTCACCCGGCCACCTGGTACGCGAACGCGGCGATTGGCATCGGCTTCTTCGTCGGCGTCTTCGCGTTCGCCGCGCTCGGCTCTGTCGCATCGGCAGGTTTCGCCACACTCCTCGCCGGCATCGGCGTCCTGTTCATTGGCATCGCGATCGAGGGCTCGCGATTCGTTGCCCGGATCGAACGCCGGCGCGTCATGCTCGGTGTTCCGGAGCGCCTCCGGGCGCATCCGTATCGACCGCTTCGCGGCGGCGTCGTCGCGATCCTCCGGGCCGAATTCACCGACGAAAGCCGCTGGCGCGACGTGCTCTACGTCGCGGTCAACCTCCCACTCGCGATCATCGAGTTCGTCGTCATCACGACCGTCTGGGCGATCTCGCTCTGGCTTCTGACGATGCCGCTCTGGTACGACACGGTGGCCGGCGCCAGTCTGCCGGGGTTCCTCTGGCCGTTGTCGGGGCATGACGCGCCGATTGTCCTGATCCGCACGCTCGCTGGCGCCGCGTTACTCCCTGTCGCCGCGTCGCTTTCCCAGCTCGTCATGGCCCTCCACCGCGCCGTCGTTGTCGGGTTGCTGTGCACCTCCGAGAGCCGCGAGCTCCGACGGCAGGTGCAGACGCTCAAGGAAAGCCGTTCGGCCATCCTCGACGTCGAGGCGAGCGAGCTGCATCGGATCGAGCGCGACCTCCATGACGGCGCCCAGCAGCGCCTCGTCAGGCTGACCATTGACCTTGGCCTGGCAAACGAGCGGATCGACAGCGATCCAGCAGTGGCGAAACAGCTCGTCCTCGAGGGACAGGAGCAGGCCCGCCAGGCCCTCGCCGAGCTTCGCGACCTCGTCCGCGGGATCGCCCCATCGATCCTGCTCGATCGCGGGCTGGTACCGGCGCTCAGTTCCATCACGGGCCGGGGGCCGGTGCCAACGATCGTGCGGAGTGACCTTCCTCCCGGCCAGCGACTGCCCGCCGCGATCGAGCGGGCGGCCTATTTCGTCGTCGCCGAGGCACTCGCCAATGTGGCGAAGCACAGCGGCGCCCAGGGGTGCGAGGTGCGCTGCCGCCGGGAGGATTCGCGGCTGGTCGTCGAGGTATGGGACGACGGCGCGGGGGGCGCGACTGTTCAGCGTGGCGGCGGGTTGGCGGGTCTCGCGGGACGCGTCGCGGGGGTGGACGGAACGTTCACGGTGTCCAGCCCGAGCGGCGGCCCCACGCTCGTGCGCGCCGAGCTGCCGGTGGCGGCATGGGCCACGCCGACGACGGGGTGGGTCCCGCCGACGAGCTAGGAGCCCAGGTAGGTCAGCACTGCCAGCACGCGGCGGTGGTCGTTCTGCGAGTCGGGCAGCTCCAGCTTTCCGAAGATGTTGCTGATGTGCTTCTCAGTGGCGCCTTCCGAGATGCCGAGCAGCGCGGCGATTCCGATGTTCGTGCGACCTTCGGCCATGGCCGCGAGGACATCACGCTCTCGGGGTGTCAGCGCGGACAGGGGGTCGTCGACCCGGTGCCTGACCATGAGCTGGGCGACCACCTCGGGATCGAGGGCGGTCCCGCCGCGTGCGACTCGCCGGAGGGCGTCCATGAACTCGCGGATGTCACCGACGCGGTCCTTGAGCAGGTACCCGACCCCGCCGGCACGGTCCGCGAGGAGCTCCGTCGCATACTGCCGCTCGACGTACTGGCTCAGTACGAGGACCGGGGTGCCGGGCACGAGGCGGCGCGCCTCGATCGCCGCCCGCAGGCCCTCGTCTCGCTGGCTCGGCGGCATCCGGACGTCCACGACCGACACGTCCGGACGGTGTTCGACGACGGCGGCCACGAACGACGGGCCGTCGCCGACCTTGGCGACGACCGTGCCACCGGACTCCTGGATCAGCCGCGCGATGCCCTCGCGGATGAGCACCGAGTCCTCCGCGATGATGACCCGAAGCGGTAGGGCTTCCACGCGCGGATCATGCGCGTCCGCATGGTGCGATGCAGAGAGCCGAGTGTTGCGTGGGGAATGACGCTCGCTCCGGACGGTCGGCTTTGGGTCGCGGAGAGCACCGTCAACCAGTTTGATATCTACACCACCGATGGCGAGTTCGTCGAGCGGTGGGGCGCATCAGGCAGCGGTGAGGGCCAGTTCGACCTGACGCGGAGCAACGGCGATCCCTACGGGATGGTCGCATCGGACCTTCCTTGAGGCGTGGGGCGAGTTTGGGTCGGGCCCAGTACAGTTCAGCGATCCGGTCGGCATCGCGGTCGACAGCGACGGAATCGTCTACGTGCTGGACGACGTCCGCGAGGTGATCGAGTCCTACGACGCCCACGGTAAGGTCCTCGAATCGATCCCGGCCTTCCCCGACGAGGTCGGGCCGAACGACGGCGCCAACCAGTTGGCTGTCGGCCCGGAAGGCCACCTCTTCGTGAGCGTCGTGTTCCCGAACGAGGTGATCGAGCTCGACCGAGATGGAAACCTCGTGACGACGTACGGAGGATCCGGTTCCCACGAGGGCGCCTTCACCGAGCCACCGAACATCGTGGCATTTGACTCGGCGGGTCGGCGATACGTCACCCAGGGGCCCGGCCGGGGCGATCACCCTCCCCGCCGTCGACAGGCAGGAGACCGATGCCGACGATCGCGACGAGCACCACGGCGGCGGCCGCCATGATGGGGTATGTCCCCTTGTCACTCAGCTGGCCTCGAAATTCGAGGTCGGTATCCATGACTCATCCACCCGACGGAGCGATCGGCGGCGGCCGCTCAGGCCGCCGCCGGATGGGTGGATCGGGTTACTCGAACTGGATCGAGTCGACGATCTGCTGGATCTCCTGTTCGATCTCGGGGCTGGCGCCTTTGCGTGTCTCAGCCTCGATGAAGATGCGCGCTCCGTCCACCTCGACGATCCATACCCTGATCGTGCTGGGTGTCGCGATACCGAGATCTTGTCAATCCTCGCGTCGACCGGGCGGATGCGGTCGCTCCGCGGCCTCGACCGGCGCCCGTCGCGACATCACGAATCCGGGTGAAGTAGGTCCGCGTTCAGGTTGAGCTCGCGGGTAGAGCCGCCGCCGCCCAGCAGTCGCAGGAAGCTCATGGCTCATACGCCGCTTGCCGCTCCGCGACCTGCCCAAGCCGCGGAAGGGATCGCTCTGTTCGGCTCAAGAAGAAGTCCCGTGTCGGGGCGTCCATGAAGTAGACGTAGCAGCCGCGGAGGCCGCGGGTCAGCAGGACGCGGTATGTGCTCTTGACGTAGCGGGTGAACTCGGTTTCGGTGACGCCGAGGCGGACGACGCGGTCGTGCGACTGGTCGCGCTGGCCGACCCATCCCCCGTCCATCGGCCGGTAGACAAGGTCAGGGCCGACGATCACGCCGACGTAGTCCGACCCGGGCATTCCAGGGCATCGACCAGTCCCCTACCCTGACGTCGGGGACGAGCTGGCCGTCGTCGTCCGGGTCGGACCACGGCCAGCAGAAGCCGTCGACCAGCCGAGCGGTCGCGCCCGTCGCTGCTTGGGCGCGGATCTTCCGCTCGAGTTGCCCGACCGAGCCGATGATCTGGAAGTCGAACTCGTCGTCCATCGACCACAGGAGCTAGCGGCGTCCGGGCGAGTTCAAGCGTGTTGTCGACCCACTTGATGAACGAATCGGGGCCGTTTGAACGGAACTGCGCCTCTAGCTTGAAGTCGCGGACTTCGATCGAGCGCTTGGCGGCTGCTTCGCGGATCAGGTCCGTGCTGCCGACACCGACGCCGGCTCGAGGACCTTTGCCCGGGCGACCGGGATGGAACGACCATGCCGGATGGCGACGTATGGTACTGTGGGTGGCATGGAGAAGACGACCGTCTACCTGACGTCCGGGCAGAAGCGTGCCCTCGCGCGGGCAGCGAAGGCTTCGGGTCGAAGCCAGGCTGATCTCATCCGCGAAGGAATCGAGGCGATAGCGAGCCGACACCGGGCGGCAGAGCCGACGCTCCCGCTCTTCGAGAGCGGGCAGCCTGATCTTGCCGAGCAGGTGGACGACTTTCTCGACGGCTTCGGCGAGCGGTGATCATCCTCGATACGAGCGGGCTTCTTTCGGCGATCGACGCATCACAAACGCATCATCGCGCTGCGGCCGCGGTGCTCCGGCAGACTCAGGCACCGCGTCTCCTGTCCCCATTCGTGCTGGCCGAACTCGACTATCTGCTGGCCACACGCGTTTCGCGGCCTGTGGAGCGGGCGTTGCTCGGACAGGTGGCCGACGGCGTCTACCAGCTCGAATCGTTCGGCCCTGACGACATCGCCCGAGCGAACGAGATCCTCGATCAATACGCCGACCTCGACCTCGGCTTGGCCGACGTGTCCCTGATTGTCCTGGCCGAGCGCCACGACCTGGTCGACCTGTTGACCCTCGACCAACGCCATTTCCGCGCGGTCCGCGGCCCAGGCGGGAAGCCGTTCAGGATCCTTCCGGCCGACCTGCCATGAAGCCCGGCCTGGCGACGCCGCGATCAATGCACGAGGTCGCCTGAGCGGCGATCGCCGAATACGTCTCGCGCCGGGTCAGACCGAACGGATCCTCGCCGGTCGCGGAACGCGCGATGGATCGCGCGCCGCGAGAAGGCCTAAAGGCCTACCGGTACAAGCTCAGCCGGTGAGCCGGTCACGCCGGGATCTCGTCGACGCCGGCGGTGACGAAGTCGGCATCGAGTGCGAACGCGGTGTCGATCGCTTCCTGCGTCATGACGGCGAAACTCACCTGGTCGACGAACGACGTGCCCGACGGGAGCGATGCCCGATATCGGGCCTGCGCCGAAGTGTGCAGCGAGGGCTCCACGGGCAGCACGGCGAGGACCGGGAGCAGCTCGTCCAGAAGTGCGATCACGCCATCCACGCCGAAGCGTCGCCGCGCGACGGCGAGGGTTTCGGCAACGACGTAGCCATGCGTCACGAGTTCGCGATCGGCGAGATCCAGGAAGGTGGAGCGGACGGCCTCATGCCGCGGGTCGGCGCGATCGAGCAACGCGATAAGGACGCTCGTGTCCACGAAGACCGGCCTCACCACCGGGAGTCGCCGGCGATCTCGTCATGCCTCGCGGACACATCCCCGGACCCGGAGTCGAACCGGCCGACCGCCGAGATCGCGCGCTGGAACAAGGCTCGCCGATCTCCGGGATCTGCCGGAACAGCCCGATCGACGGCGTCCCGGACGATGGCAGCAATGGGCACGCGACGTCGTCGGGCCTCAGCACGCAGCCGGCGCATCTGCTCCTCGGTCAGCGAAATCTGCGTCCTAACCATGCCCTGATGTTATCACCTATGCAACGATGATATCAGATCGAATCAGACGACCGCCTCTACGTGGGAGGCCGCGACAAGTCACAGCTCGTGCGCGACATGGCGTGGCAGGTCGAGGCCGTGGAAACCGCGCTCTGTGCCGCCGGCGTGCCCTCCCCGCGCCTCGCGTCGATCAGTTGATCTCGAAGATCACCGTGACTGCAACCTGGACGTCCTGTGTGCCTGGCTGGACGGGGGTGCCCGCCGTGTCGCGCATCGCCGCGCCATAGTACGGGCCCGGGTACGAGATGGATGAGTCGGAGATGGAGACCACCGCCCCCAGCGAGACTCCGGCGGCCGAGGCCATCGCCTGCGCGCTCGCTCGAGCTTGCGCGATCGCGCCGGCGCGCGCACCGTCCATCGCCCGGGCCGGGTCGCCCACCTCGAACCAAAGCCCGTTGACATCCGTGGCGCCGTTGGCGGTCGCTGTGTCCACGACGTCGCCGGCCTTGTCCAGGTCCCGCACGGTGACCTGGAGCTGCTCGCTCATCCGGTAGCCGATGACCTTCGGCGTGGGGCTGTTGTTGTACTGCGGGCTCAGGTCGATCGAGATCGTCTTCATGTCCTTCTCGTCGATGCCCAGCGCCTTGAGGCTCGCGATGATCGCGTTCATCGACGTGCCCGCTGCATCGCGGGCGGCCTTCACCGTTGGCTTGGTGACCGTGACGCCGACACTGACACGGGCGACGTCGGGGACCAGGGTGACCGACCCGGTTGCGGAGACAGTGATGGTGTGGAGGGCCGGTTCGCCATCCGCGCTGGGTGCGCCGACCGCCGGGCCGGGTCGTACGGCGAGGGTCGCGATGGCGACGACGAGCGCCCCAAGCGCCAGGGCGGCAGCGGTACGGATGGGTTGCGACATGAGCGTTCCCCTTTGTCTCGATGGTTGACGGCGGCGGAAAGGCTGCGCCAGCCGGAGACGGACGGAGATGGCCGGGAGTTCCCCCGGGCCGTTCGGCGGCGAGGCTCGCCTTCGGCTACGGGCCACCATCGGCGAGCTTGCTGAGGAATCAGGGCTCGACTGAAGCCTCTGCGGGTTAGACTCGGGGCGTGTCGACGATCCGTATCGCGGTTGCCTCGACGCCGCTGACGGCGACGCTCGAAGGGGCCGTTCCGGCGGCCGTTGCGGCGGTGGAGGAGGCCGGTCGGCTGGGTGCCCGGATCGTCTGCCTGCCGGAGACCGGCCTACCTGGACACCGCGTCCAGGCCCGGACCGTGCCGGACGTGCCGAAGGACGCACTCGACGATGCCCTGCACGAGGTCGCGGAAGCGGCTCGCAGGACGCGGGTCGTGACGATTGTCGGAACCGAGCGCCCGACGCCTGCGGGCCGCGAGATGCTCTCAGTCGTTCTCGGCGCGGACGGGACACGGCTCGGCGAGCAGGCGAAGACGCAGATCGACCCGTCCGAAGAGCCGCACTACATCGCGGGGACTGGCCGCCGAGTGTTCACGGCCGCAGGCGTGACATTCGGGATCGCGATCTGTCACGAGGCATTCCGCTACCCAGAGATCGTCCGCTCGCTCGTCCTCGGAGGTGCGCAGATCATCTTTGCCCCGCATTTTGTGACGACCGAGGACGGCTCGCTGCCAGCCCGCTGGTGCGATGCGTCGAACCCGTACAACGAGAAAGCGCTGCTCTGCCGGGCGCTCGAAAACACCGTCTACGTCGCCGCGTCCAACGTAGCCGGACATGACCAAGGCTCAGCAACCTGCATCATCGCCCCGGACGGCACGCTCGTCACGAGCCTCGACTACGGCTCTGTCGGCGTCGTCGCCGCCGACATCGATCTCGATCGGGCCACCCGAGGACTCGCCCTGCGCTGGGCACCAGAGCGAAACCTCCAGACCGTCGATCAAGTGGTCCGAGGGGCCTGAGCACGACTCGGGGCCTGCCGGCGGCCGCTACGCGGGCTGGATGAGGCCGTGGCATGGCTCCTCGATCCGTTCGGACGCCTGAGCCATGATCCGAGTCGCACCGCGTCGGTACCATGACATCGGTGCGGCACGTGCCATTGTCGAAACCGCGGTCGCTCGTTCGACATGCATAGTGAGAGGCCGCGCCGCCCGGAGGTGCGACCCGTTCTGAGAGCGAAAGGGAGTCACCCAGTGCGCGTCATGATCCTGGCCAAGTCTCAACCTGGATCCGAGAACCCGACGAATCCCACCACCGAAGCCGTCGAGGCCTACGGGAAATTCCACGAGGAGCTGGTCGCCGCCGGCATCCTGCTCGCAGGGGACCGGCTCCACCCAAGCTCGAAGGGTGCGCGCGTCCGCTTCGAGGGTACATCCCGGACCGTGACCGACGGCCCATTCACCGAGGCCAAGGAACTCGTCGCAGGCTTCTGGATCTGGCAGGTCCGGTCCCTGGATGAGGCGATCGAATGGCTCAAGCGAGCGCCCTACGATGGTGGGGAATTCGAGATCCGGCAGATCTTCGATCAGCCGACGGCGGGTTGACCCACTCCTCGTACCAAGCCGCCTCGGGCCGGGGAGACGACGTCCATCGCGTCCTGGACGCGCTATGGCGGATGGAGTCACCCCGGCTCGTCGCCGCGTTGACGCGGATCGTCCGCGACGTCGGTCTGGCCGAGGATCTCGCCCAGGACGCGCTCGAAGCGGCGATCCGCCAGTGGCCTGATGCGGGAATCCCGGATCGTCCGGCGGCATGGCTGATGGGCACGGCCAAGCATCGAGCGATCGACGCCCTGCGGCGGCGGACCACACTCCAGCGCAAGGCAGAAGAGCTGGGGCGCGACCTCGAGCTGGACCAGGGGACAGTACCGGACCTGGACACCGAGACCGACAACGCGGCCATCGGCGACGACCTGCTTCGCCTGGTCTTCATCTGCTGCCATCCGGTCCTCTCCATCGAAGGGCGGGTCGCCCTGACGCTGCGCCTTCTGGGCGGCCTTCGCACGGACGAGATCGGCCGAGCCTTCCTGGTCTCGGAGGCCACCATCGGCCAGCGGATCGTCCGCGCGAAACGAACGCTCTCCGAGGCACACATCCCGTTCGAGGTCCCCCAGGGCGCCGATTTCAACGCTCGCCTCGCGTCCGTCCTGCAGGTCGTTTACCTCGTCTTCAACGAGGGCTATTCGGCGACCTCCGGCGACGAGTGGGTCCGACCTACCCTGTGCGAGGACGCCCTGCGACTCGGACGAGTCCTGGCAGGCCTGGTGCCCGATGAACCCGAGGTCCACGGGCTCGTGGCCCTGATGGAGATCCAGGGGTCGCGGCTGCGAGCGCGCACGGACCCCACCGGCCGGCCGATCCCACTCTTGGAGCAGCACCGCGCTCGCTGGGATCGACTGCTCATCGATCGCGGCCTGGCCGCCCTGGCCCGGGCCGAGTCATTCGAGGGACCGCATGGGCCATATGTCCTGCAGGCGGCCATTGCCGCGTGTCACGCCCGCGCGAGGACCGCGGACGAAACCGACTGGCCCCGGATCGTGGCCCTCTACGACGCACTCGCCCAGTCGGCCCCCTCGCCGATCGTGGAGCTCAACCGTGCGGTGGCGGTCTCGATGGCGTACGGACCCGCCGCCGGCCTTGAGCTCGTCGATGCACTCGCGACCGAGCCCTCGCTCCTGGCGTACCACCTGCTCCCCGCCGTCCGCGGCGACTTCCTCATGAAGGTCGGAAGGTTCGACGAAGCCGCCTCGGAGCTGGCCCGGGCCGCCTCGATGACGCGCAACGTCCCTGAACGGAACCTGCTGCTGGAGCGGTCGCGGGCCGCCGGTGAGGCCGCGTTGGACGCCCTGTCCGACATGCGATGATCACCGGCAGGGCCGCACCGACCAGCGTCGAGGACTACCTGGCCGGCTTGCCCGACGAGCGCCGCGCCGCCGTGGAAGAGCTTCGGCAGACGATCAAGGCCGCGGCCCCCGAAGCGACCGAAACGATCGCGTACCAGATGCCGGCCTACAGGAGTCACGGTGGTCAATTCCTCGTGTCCTTCGCCGCGTTCAAGAACCACTACAGCCTGTTTCCCGCGAGCGATGCGGTCATCGAGGCACTCGGTGCGGAACTGAAGCCCTACTTGAGGGGCAAGGGGACGATCAGCTTCCCGGCAGACAGCGCCCTCCCTGTCGCCGTCGTGACGAAGATCGTCAAGGTTCGGGTCGCCGAGAACGCAGCACGCGACGGTCGTTGAGGCGCTCGCCCTCGTCGACTGGAAAGTCGGGCAAGGAAGGGGACGGGATGACAGGAGTCGAGATCAAGGCGGCGCTGGATGGGGCGCCTGAGTTCGTTGCCTACGCGGTCGAGCATCTCACGTTGAATCTTGGGGAAACGCATCCGACTGTCGTGGTTGGTCGCCGGATCATGGCCTCCCTTGACGCCATCCCCGACGGCGCGGTGCTGGTGACGGAGGAAACGCTGGCTGCGGCGATCCATCGAGCGTGGCCCTACCGCCGGAATACTGCGACAGGATTGGTCCTGTCCGCAGCCTCGATCCTCGCCGCACTCCGGGCCGAGCCGTGATCTTTCTCGTCCGGCGGCGCGTCATGGCCGAAATCGCCTCGGGCTTCATCTTGTCAGGCACGGCTCACCGCCGGCTCATCGGGCGCGCTACGGGCTGCCGCGGAGACGGCCCAGGAGGCGCCTGATGGCGGTCGCGTTGTAGACCTCGCGTCGATCGGCCACCCGGACGATGGCCACGGTGACCCGGACATCGGTGACCTGGTAGAGAACCCGGTATTGCCCGATGACGATGCGCCATATCCGCTCGCGACCCGTACCGGACAGCAGCTTCGCGGCGGACGGTCGCGGTTCGTCGGCCAGGGCGTCGATGGCATCGGCGACCCGGCTCTGCGCCTCACGCGGGAGCGCCTCGAACTCGCGAGCTGCGCTTGGCAGGAACTCGATCTCGTACCGATTGGCCACGGTCCGGCCCCCGAGGAATGATCAGCGGCCGAGCCGGGCGCGGATGTCCTCCCAGGGGATGCGCCCGGCGTTCGCGGGATCCGCGAGCGCTTCTCGCGCGGCGGCGAGGTCCAGCTCGTCATCGAGTGACTCGAGGAGTTCGAGGTCCTCTGTCGGAACAACCGCGGCGAGGTCGCGCCCGCGCCGGACCAGGCGGACGCGCTCGTGGCCGTAGGCCACCCGGTTGACGAGCTCGGCAAGATCGTCGCGCGCCTCGCTGATGCTGATCGACTCGGCCATTCCGCCCTCCAGTGGTACGAATGGTACGAACCGTACACCCAAGGGCAACGCACGGTCAACCTGATCCCGACAGCGGCCCGGCAAGGGCCTCGGCGCGGGCACCCGAATCCCCGCCGGCCTCGAGAAGCGCCAGGTCCGCGAGTCTGGCACCGCGCTCGTAGCTTTCGGAGCCAGCGGCAAGCGCTGCCATACTGGCCAGGATGAGGGCGCGACGAGGCCCGCTGCCCTGGCCGCTGAGCCTCGCTGCCGCCTCGGCTGCGTCTGTGGCCGCGATGGTGGTGGGCGCGGGATCGAGCTCATGTGGCGAGGTCGGTCGTCGACGCATTCTGTCGTGCAGAGCGATCGCCTCCGCCGACACCTCCGCCCCGACCTCTTCGGCGAACAGCCGCCGCAACTCTTCGAAGGCGCGTAGCGCGCCTGCGAGATCGCCGGCCTCCGCCAGGGCTTCCATGAACAGCAGTCGAGCCGACTCGCGCAAGGGTTCGCGCACGATCGCCATCTCGGCCAGCTGTGTCGCCTGCGTGGGTTGGCCCAGGCGCAGGGCAGCCCGAGCCCCGGCCTCCAACGCCTCGAGCTGCAGGCGCTGGAGCTCGAGCCGATAGGGTTGCGCCCAATCGGCGTAGAAGTCCTCCGCCAGCGGTTCGCCGGACCATGTGTCCAGCGCCCTCTGGAATGCGCGAAGGGCACTGGCATCTTCGTTCCGTGCCACGTGCTCCCGTCCTTCGAGGACCGCTGCTCGGAACGCCTCGACGTCGACGTGAACACGGCCATCGTCGGCCAACGCGTAGCCGCTGGAGCCCGTGATGATCAACTCCGGGTCGACGAGCGCCCGGCGGGCTCGGTGGACGAGCACGTCGAGGTTGGCATCCGGATCGGCCGGAGCCACCTCGCCCCACAGGATGTCTGCCAGCACGTCGCGTGGAACGAGCGCGCCGCGCCGAACCGCCAGGACACG
>JAUSJS010000006.1 GCA_030647575.1 Candidatus Limnocylindrales bacterium
GGTGTACGTCCAGGACGCCTACACGGTGTCCGACCGGTTCCCGCACGCGCAGGCGTTCGATCCACAGGCCCAACTCGAGGGGACCGGCCTGGGCGCCCCGTTCAACTACATCCGAAACAGCGTGAAGATCACGATGGACGCCTACGACGGGTCGATGCACTTCTACATGAGCGACCCGACCGATCCGATCGTGAGGGCCTACGCCGCCGTCTTCCCCAAGCTGTTCGAACCGATGGACGCGATGCCGGCCGAGCTGCGCTCCCACCTCCGCGTGCCCGAGGAGCTGTTCAACGTCCAGACTCGGGTCTACGGCCGCTACCACGTGACCGACACGCAGCAGTTCTTCCGGACCGACGACCTGTGGACGGTCCCGCAGGGCCAGACCAGTGAGCAGACCCTGCCGTCGGAGGCCTACTACGTGGTCATGCGCCTGCCGGGCGAGTCGCAGGTCGAGTTCACCCTCCTTCAGCCGATGGTTCCCACCAACCGCCCCAACATGATCGCCTGGATCGCGGCCCGGATGGACGAGCCGAACTACGCAGCCACCGTGGTCTATCGCTTCCCGGCGGATTCAACCATCTTCGGGCCGGCCCAGATCGAGGCGCGGATCGACCAGGACGCGGCGATCAGCCAGCAGGTCTCGCTGTGGAACCAGTCGGGCAGCAAGGTGATCCGCGGGAACCTCATCGTGCTGCCGCTGGGCGAATCGCTCATCTACCTGCAGCCCGTCTACCTGCAGTCCACCGGGTCCGCGTTCCCCGAATTCCGGCGGATCGTCGTCGCCTCGCCTCGGCAGGTGGTCTGGAGCGAAACGCTCGGCGACGCGCTGCGCCTCCTGCTTGCGGCCGAGGGCGAAGCGGCGCCGAGCCCGTCGCCGAGCCCGGGGGCCACGCCGACACCCGGACCCAGCGCGACCCCGGCACCCACGCCGGGCGTGGAGCTCCCGACCGACGTGCCCGGCCTGATCGAATATGCGAACGCCCACTTCGAGCTGGCCCAGGCCGCGCTGCGTGATGGCGACTTCGCGCGCTACGGGACGCAGATCGCGCTGGTCGAGGCGGCACTGCAGCGGCTCCAGGTGCTCGCGCCCGGGCTCGGGTCCCCGGTTCCCGAGGCGTCAGTCAGCCCCGCGCCGTGAGTCGGGGAGCGGCGCTGGCCGGCGCGCTGCTCGCCACCCTGGCAACACCGGCGACCTGGCCGCTGGCCCTGGCCGCCTTTCTCGTCCGCGGGGGTCTCCTGGTGGTGGTCCTCCCCATCGTCGTGCTGCCGTCTCCAGTCGGTCTCGGGAATCTGCTGGCGCCGACGCTGATGACGGTCGTGTTCCGCGGCATGTCGGTCGGCGTGGTCGTCATCGTCGGGCTGGTCGTGCTGGCGATCGTGGCCTGGATCGTGGTCGGTGGGCAGGTCGCCGCGATCCTCGAGGCGGAGGCAGCCCGCATCATGGCGCGCGACGATGAGGGGCCCGGGGCCCCGCGCCGCGAGTCTGGTCCGAGCTCCGCGCCGCGGGCCCGCCGTGTCGCCTCGCGAATCCTGTTGGCGCGGGTCCTGGCCCACGTGCCGACCGGCTTCGCGCTGATCTGGGGCTCGGCACGCCTCGGGGCCGTCGCCTACCGGGAGCTGACCAGTCCGTTCGACGTCACGAGCCCGATCGCCCTGCGCGTTCTGGGTGGAGCCCCCGAGGTCATCGCCGTGATCGTCGTTGTCTGGATGCTCGGGGAAATCCTCGGTGGCATCGCGGCCCGCCGGATCGCCATCGGCGGAGCCGGCGTCCCGGGTGCGCTGCGCGACGCGTTCATGACAGTGGTTCGCCATCCGCTGGCCGTCTTCATCGGGTTCTGGGTGCCGACCGCGGCCCTGATCCTCGTCGTCGTGCCGTCGGCACTTGCGGCCACGGCCGCCTGGCGGATCGTGCGGGTGGCCATGCGACCGCCGACCGACCCGTTCTGGGCCACTCTGGCCGTCCTGCTGCTCGTGGCGCTCTGGATCGTGGGCCTGGTCCTGATCGCCGTTACAGCCGCCTGGCGCGCGGCCGTCTGGTCGGTCGGACACCGCGAGCTCTCGGAACGACGTGCCGGATCGACCGAGCGCGAGTCGGGCTGACAGCCTGGCTGGGCCTCGCGATGGCCCTGCTACACTGCGGCCGACGCCAGCGGCAACCGGACGATCGCCGTCCGGCTGATCGATCCGGAGCGCGCACGGAGGCATCCACCCAGGCGCATGGAACAGATCCTCGGCACGATCGGCGATGCGCTCGGCGGCATCTTCTCGAACCCCATCCTGCAGCTCGGCATGCGAGCCCTCGGGGTCTACCTGGTCATCCTGTGGCTGGCCACCGCCTACTGGGCCTTCCGGGACATGCAGCAGCGCTCGGACAACCCGATCCTGCCCTACCTCGCATCGGCCGGGATCATCCTGTTCACCCCGCTCTTTTTCGTCCTGGGCGTGTGGGTCTACAAGATCGTCCGGCCGCACGAGAAGATCGGCGAGGTCTGGGAGCGCAACCTGGCCGAGGAAGCCCTCCTGGCAGAGGTGGAGGCGATCCACCACTGCCCCACGTGCGAGCGTCGGATCGACGATGAGTGGATCATCTGCCCCACCTGCCGGACCCGACTCAATCGGGTCTGCCCGAACTGCAGCCGGCTGGTCGGCCTGGACTGGTCGCTGTGCGCCTGGTGCGGCAAGGACTTCGAGCGCCGGCCGGTCGGGGCGGCCAACCTGGGTGCATTGCCGGCCAGCCGCGACGTGACCGGGCGGATCGCCGCATCCGGTGAAGCCCCGCCGAGCGTGGAGCCCGCCGCGATCCGGACCAGCGTCCGCCCCGCGTCAGCCTCGTCCCGCTCCACGGGCTCCGGGCGCTCGAGCGGTTCGGCCCGCTCGACGGGGAGGTCGCCGGCGTCCGCCCAGGATCCGCTGCCAGAGCGTTGACCACGCCCGACGGCGGGTCCGAGTCTGACGGGCCCGAACGCCCGCCGCCCGCGGAGCCGGCCTCCGAGTCCCCGACCGCCCGCGTTGGACCGGTCGGCGCTTCCACCTTCACCATCGAGGGGCGCTCGGCCCCGGCCCTCTTCGTCGTCGGCTGGCTGGCGAGCCTGCTCGGGTTCGGCCTGGTCATGGTGGCCGCGCTGTCGGGCGGCGGCGTGGCGGCGCTCGGACTG
>JAUSJS010000010.1 GCA_030647575.1 Candidatus Limnocylindrales bacterium
TTGTGACCAATTGCTGAGAACCTTCAGCATTTTTGTCGGCGCAGGGACACCACTTCGGTTGGAACGCTTTACGAAAGCGCTGCAGCTTGTCCCGCCTCGGCCCTCGCCACCCCGACGAACCCCATTTTATATCTGAGAATCGCCTCGGTCATCCCGCCGCGCCCCGGCTCGGGGGCCCCTCTGCCGACAATTTGGTCGGCGAATCGTCGGCAACCGCAGCATAGCCAGGGTGAAACGCCTGGCCTGAACAGCCCACTACCCGCCGGTGTCGGGACACGGAGTTCGGGCCCTCGGGAAAGAACGCGGGGAGCGGCCGGGCGGCGTAGCGGTACAGTTGAGTAGAATGAGCAAGGAGGTGAGACGATGAACGTCAGGGAGATCATGGTCGAGCCTGTGGTAGTGGTGCGCGAGGACACGCCCTTGGAAGAAGTGGCGCGAATCATGCTTCAGCGGCGGATAGGGTGCCTACCCGTCGTAGATGGAGCGGACAAGCTCGTCGGGATCATCACGGAGTCCGATTTCACCGGCAAGGGGCGCGGCTTCCCTTTCTCGGCCTACCTCGCGCCCCAGGTCTTCGGCGAGTGGGTCGATAAGTCCGGCATCGAGCGCATCTACGAGGCGGCTCGCAAGCGGACCGCCAGCGAGATCATGACTCGCCAGGTGGTCACGGCCACCGAGGACGAGCCTGTGACCGATCTGGTAGTACGCATGGTCCAGCAGGACCGCTGACAGCGCCTCCCAGGCCCGCGCAACGGTTACCGGCTGGCTAGATGAACTCGTCACCCATGACCGGGACGCGAGGATGAGGGCCCAGTTCCCGCACTATGACGTTCACCAACTCGCGGCGACAGCTCGCCCGGCTCGAGCCGCTGCGCCAGTCCCGACAGCTTGATGGCTTCAACGACGACGAGCGGCGTCATCGAGAGGCCGGCGATGCCCAGCCAGTGCCACGCCGAGAGCGGCTCGGTGTCGAAGACGGGCTGCAGGAAGGGGACGTAGAACACCGCGAGCAGCGACAGCGCCGAGGCGATGACGGCGCCCACGAGCCAGAGGTTGTACACGAGCGCGAGGATCGAGCGCGTAGGGCTTCGGAACGCGAACGACGCCGCGAGCTGCGTTCCCACCAGCGTCGCGAACGCTAGGTCGCGCGCCAGTTCGTCGCCCGCGCTCGCGTGGCCCCAGGCGTAGGCCCCTATGGTCGGCGCCACCACCATCGTCCCGATGCCGAGCAGTGGCACCAGCGACTGCGCCGTCAGGATCCCGGCGCTCGGTGGCCGCGGCCGCCGGCGCATGATCCCCGCCTCCGGCGGCTCCGTGCCCAGCGCCAACGCCGGCAGACCGTCGGTGAGCAGGTTGACGAACAGGATCTGGATCGGCAGCAGCGCCGTCTCCCCCACCGCCACGAGTACGAGGAACACGACGGCGACCTCGGCCACGTTGCATGTCAGCAGGTAGTGCACGAACTTGCGGATGTTGTCGTACACCGTGCGCCCTTCTTCCACCGCCGCGACGATCGAGCTGAAGTTGTTGTCCGTCAGCACCATGTCTGACGCCTCGCGCGCGACGTCCGTGCCGCCTTGGCCCATCGCCACGCCGATGTGCGCCGATCGCAGGGCGGGGGCGTCGTTCACGCCGTCCCCCGTCATCGCCACGATCTCGCCGAGCCGCCGGTAGGCCTCAACGATGCGCAGCTTGTGCTCGCTCGACACGCGCGCGAACACGCTCGCTTCCGCCACCTCGCGCTCCAGCTCCTCGTCCGGCAGCTCCTCGATGTCGCGACCGACGACGACGCGCCGCGTTGGGAGACCGAGCGCATCCGCGATCGCACACGCTGTCACCGGATGGTCGCCCGTGATCATCACCGGTCGGATGCCCGCCTCTAGCGCGGCCTGGATCGCCTGCGCCGCCTCCGACCGGAGCGGGTCGGCCAGGCCGACCAGCCCCGTCAGCACCAGCTCGCGCTCGATCTCCTCCGCCGACGTCTCGCCGTCCAGGCGCCGCTGCGCCAGCGCCAGCACGCGCATGCCCCGCCGCGCCATCTCCGCCGCCGCTTCCAGCACGCGCTCCCGTCCCGCCTCGTCGAGCGGTGCGGCGCGGCCGCCGTCGAGGAGCGCCGTCGCGAGCGGCACCAGCACCTCAGGCGCGCCCTTCGTGTACGCCGTGCGCTCGCCGTCGCCCCGGCAGACGACCGTCATGCGCGCCCGCTCGGCGCTGAACGGTGCCTCCAGCTCGCGCGGTGCGGCGCGCCGCGCCTCCACCGGCCCCACGCCCAGGCGCTCCGCTAGCTCGAGCAGCGCTACCTCCGTCGGGTCACCGAGGCCGGTCGCGCCGCTCAGCTCGGCATCGTTGCAGAGCGCCGCCGTGAGGAGCGCCGCGCGCAGCGCCCCCTGCGGCGGCCCGTCTTGCCGCTCTCGGGCATCGATCGCGCCGGATGCCAGCCACAGCTCCCGCGCTTCCATGCGGTTTTGCGTAAGCGTCCCCGTCTTGTCCACGCAAATCACCGTCACCGAGCCGAGCGTCTCGACCGCCGAGAGGCGCCGGATGATCGTGTGCTGTCGCGCCATGCGCTGCAACCCCAGCGCCAGCACGATCGTCGTCGCAGCGGGCAGGCCCTCTGGGATCGCCGCGACGGCCAGGCTCGCCGCGGTCAGGAACATGTCGGTCGCGTCCAGCCCTCGCACTACGCCGACCGCGAAGACGACGCCGCACAGCCCGGCCGTGCCGTACACCAGCCAGCGGCCCATGCCCGCCAAGCGGTGCTGGAGCGGCGTCCGCGCGATGGGCTGCTTGCCGACCGACGCCGCGATCTTCCCCATCTCTGTCTGTGCCCCGGTCGCCACCACCACGCCCTTCCCCCGGCCGTGCACCACCAGCGTGCCCTGGTAGCCCATGCACCGCCGCTCCGCTAGGTCGGTCTCCGCCGCCAGCGCGTCGACGCTCTTGTCCACCGGCACCGACTCGCCCGTGAGTGCCGCCTCGTTCACCCGCAGGCCGGCGGACTCGAGCAGCCGCGCGTCGGCTGGCACGATGTCGCCGTCGGCGAGCTGCACGACGTCGCCCGGCACGACAGCGTCCGCGCGCACCCGCTGCGGCGTCCCGTCGCGGAGCACCGTCGCCGTCGGCGCCGCCATCGAGCGCAAGGCCTGGAGCGCCCGCTCGGCCCGATACTCCTGAAAGAAGCCCAGCAGCCCATTCAGGACGATGATCGCCAGGATCGCCCCGGCGTCGAGGTACTCGCCCAGCGCGAGCGAGACGGCCGCTGCGGCGACCAGCACCACCACGAGGAACTGCGTGAACTGTTCGATCAGGGCGGAGAGCCAGCGCCGCCCTGCCGCCTCCGGTAGCTCGTTCGGCCCCCAGCGTTCGAGACGGCGTTCCGCCTCGTGCGCGGTCAGGCCGCGCTCGGCGTCGCTCTCCAGCGCGCGCGCCGCCTCCGCCCCGGAGCGCGCGTGCCAGGTGATGGCGTCCGTCGCCTGCGTCATGCTCTCATCGTAGCCGTTGCGGCCCCTGCCGGGGCCGCCTACTGCGCGCTCACGCCCCAGACCAGGAGCACGCCCAGGACGTAGCCGGCAAGGATGATCGCCGCCGCCGGGTCGATCGGGAAGCGCCTGCGCTCGGCGCGCAGCACCATCACCGTCAGTCCCACCATCATTAGCAGCATCGCTACGATGCCCGCCACCGCGTTCGTCACGTCGGCGTTCTCCAGGAGCGGCGCCTTCGTGTAGAGCGCGTCCAGCCAGATCAGGATCGACATGTTGATTGCGTTGCTGCCGTACAGGTTCCCGACGGCCAGATCGAACGCTCCCATGCGCACCGCCGCCCACGCCGCCGCGAGCTCCGGGAGCGAGGTCGCTGCGGCCAGGCCCAGGACGCCGACGAAGGTCTCCGTTGACCCGGTGATCTCCGCGATGTCCTCCGCGCTCGCTACTAAAACCGGCGCCGCGAAGGCCAATGCCAGCCGGGAGCCGCAGGAATTGCAGAAGCCGGCCGCTGGCGGATTCTCGTGGCCTCATGACGGACAACGCACGGTGGCTCGCCCCCAATCTGTAAGGACTTGGAGGAAAGCAATGATCCGCCATACCGGAGGAACTTGTCAAAGTCCCTCGCTTGTGTCAACTTTCTTTGACGGCTGCCCCAGTATGGACGACATTCAAACGCCACAGAGGCATGCAGGCTCATTTGTGAGAGATTTCCCGGGACCATTCTGTGACCAATTGTTGATGGCCCTCAGCAATAAACGAGGGCCCAATGCTCTGAAACCGTGCGCCCTCGCTAGATACGATTTGTATTTGGCGGGAGTGCATGGGAGTCGAACCCACCCGGGACGGGTACACC
>JAUSJS010000020.1 GCA_030647575.1 Candidatus Limnocylindrales bacterium
CGCCGGACAGCTCGCCGCGGCGGCCCACCTGCTCGTCATCGCGTCCGGCGCGGACCGGGCTGCGGGCCGCGAGCTCGTGCTCAAGGTCGAAGAGGCGTCTTGGCTCCCCTCGGTCTACCGCGACCTCGAGACTTTCCTGCACGGGCACCTCCCGGCGACCGGCTCCGACAGCGGCCTCGTCCTGGTCATGGCCGATCGGGCGGGCCGCACGGAACGGCTCGCGCGCGCGAAGCAGGCGCTGGCCGCTGCGCAGGTCGTCGGGATCAGGAGTGCGGCGATCCTGGCCGCCGACCTCGATGCGGAGCTCCAGGCCGAGCTCACGCCGGCCGGCCGGCTGCTGGTCCGCGAGTATCCAAGCCTGCCCGCGCCGGTGGCCGCCCTGTTCGGCACGGCGACGCCGCTTCAGCTCCTGACGGAGCGTCTGGCCCGCGCCCGTGGCACCAATCCGGACCTGATCCGTCGGGATGACGCGGTCTACCTCCGCGCCACCGAGGCCGCCGGAGGCTGAGCCGGTGAATCCTTCGGCGGAATCGCTCGCATGGCTCCGTCCCGCGACTGTGAGGCGACGCAAGACACCGAGCTTATCGCGGAGGGCCTTCTCGCAATCGTTCCGCGACTCCCGGGCGCGCTCGGATCAGGTGGACGGCGTCCCGCGGCCCCTCCATGCCTGCTGTCGACTCGCAGTCGCGCCCCGTGCCACCGAGGCCGCCCGAGGCCGAGCCGCTGACCCTCGCATACCGTCGGGGTCAGACCTGGCCGATCAGGGTTTCACCCATGACGTCGATCATGTCGAGGTCCCAGGGCAGGAGGTCCTGGAGCATGATCCGCTCGACACCGGCTGCGGCGAAGCGCCTCACGGTCTCGCGGGCCTGCTCCGGCGTGCCGGTGATCCAGCGCGCCTCGCGCTCGGCAAGCCAGTCGTCATCCACATCGGCGCCCAGGGCCCGAACCAACGCGGCGACCCGTTCCTTCATCTCCGCTTCGTCGCGCCCGACGAGGACGCCGATCATGGCCGAGCGGGTCAGCGTCGCCGGGTCGCGGCCGATCGCCTGGCAGGCCGCGTCCAGCTCCGCGTACAACTTGCGTGCCTTGTCCGGGCCGGATGACGACAGGTTGAACTCGTCCGCGTAGCGCGCCGCGAGCCGGCAGGAACGTGGCGAACCCTCCCCACCCACCAGGATCCGCGGGCGAGCACCGCCGATCGCCGTCCTGGGCCGCCCGGGGACGTCCACCGGCTTCGGTTTGAAGTTCGCCTCGGCGATCGACACCAGGTGGCCCCCGTACGACCAGCCATCCGGCTCGCCCCAGAGGCCGTGGAGGATCGCCAGCTGGTCCTCGAGCAGGTCCGCCCGTTCCCTGATCGGCGGGAAGTGGAGACCGAGCTGGCGATGCTCCAGGTCGTTCCAGCCGGCACCCACGCCGACCTCGAGCCGGCCGCCGCTCATCTCGTCGACGGTCGCGGCGACCTTGGCCAGGTTGCCCGGATGACGGAACGTCACCGGCGAGACCAGCGTTCCCAGGCCGATCCGCTCCGTGTCACGCGCCAGGCCGGCCAGCACCGCCCAGGCATCCGTCGTCGGGCGACCGGCCGGTCCCGGGAAGCTCGCGTAGTGGTCGGATCGGAAGAGTGTTTCGAATCCGTTCGCCTCGGCGCGCTTCGCGATGGCGACCTGCTCTCCGTAGCTCAAGCCCTGCTGGGGCTCGATCTGAAGGGCGAAACGCACGGCGACTCCTGCAGACGACATGGACTGTTGACGTTGACAGAATAGTTCAGGTGGATACCATAGTTCGCGTGACACGAACTATCTCCCCCGCCGAGCCGCCCGTGGCGGCGGTCGACAGGCCCGACCCGACCAGCGACATCATCGCCGATTTCCGGGCGACGATGAGCCAGCTGAAGTGCGCCTCGAGCGAAAGGCTCCTGCGACTCGGCGTCAGCATGGCCCAGCTCCACATCATGTTCACGCTGCAGCGGAACGGCGAGATGACGATGAGCGGGCTGGCCGAAGTCCTGAACGTGTCGTTCTCGAACGCCACCGGCTTGATCGACCGGCTGGAGGAGCGCGGCTTCATCGAGCGGTCCGGCGTCCCGACGGATCGTCGGATCGTGCTCGTCCGGGTCACGCCCGCCGGGGAGAGAATGCTCGGCGAGGTCGACGCCTTGAGCGACGAGCTCCTGCGCTCGGTGCTCGAGCGCCTCCCGGTCTCGCAACTCCGTGGCGTCGCACACGCCATCGCGGCGCTTCGCGAGGCCGTCGATTCGACCGTCGGATCGATGCCGGATCGCCACCTCGCCACGCAGCACGGAAGGGACCAGTAACGCATGGAATCGTTCCCGGCTGAAGAAGGCGCGCGCACTCCCTCGCTCGCCGACGACCCGGCCCTCGGCCTCAGTCAGCGAGCCAAGCTCGAGATCCTCGGCGCGGTCATGCTCGCGCTCTTCCTGGGCGCGCTCGACCAGACCATCGTCGGTACCGCGCTGCCCCGCATCGTCACCGAGCTCGGCGGCAACGAGTACTACAACTGGGTCTTCACCATCTACCTGCTGACCTCGACCATCACCGTCCCGTTCTACGGCAAGCTCTCCGACATCTACGGGCGCAAGCCGCTGCTGATGATCGGCGTGACGATCTTCCTGGTCGGTTCCGCTCTGTCCGGCCTGTCACAGAACATGGGCATGCTCATCCTGTTCCGCGGCATCCAGGGCCTGGGCGCCGGTTCGCTCTTCCCGATCTCACTCGCGGTCATCGGCGACCTGTTCACCCCGCAGGAGCGCGGCAAGTACCAGGGCCTGTTCGGGGCCGTGTTCGGCCTGAGCTCGATCATCGGGCCGTTCGCCGGCGGCTTCCTGACCGACACGGTCGGGTGGCACTGGATCTTCTACGTCAACATCCCGATCGGCATCGTCAGCCTGTTCGTCCTCGCCCGGCTGCTTCCGACCATCAAGCGCCCCGATGCGACGCGAAATCTCGACTTCCTCGGGGCCGGTTTCTTCACGGTCGCCATCAGCGCCCTGCTGATCGGCCTGACCAACAAGCAGACGGCCGACTGGGCCACGCCCCAGGTGGGCGGTCTGATCGGAATCGGCCTCCTGCTCGGCGCCGTCTTCCTGCTCATCGAATCGCGAGCCAAGGAGCCGATCATCCCGCTCGGCCTGTTCCGCAACCGGACCTACGCCTCGTCCATGCTGTCGACGTTTCTGGTCAGCTTCGGGTTCTTCGGCGCGATCGTCTTCCTGCCCCGCTGGTTCCAGTTCGTTGCCGGCTCGAGCGCACGTGATTCGGGCCTCCAGATCCTGCCGCTCCTCGCCGGGCTGATCGTCAGCTCAATCGTGGCCGGCATCCTGGTCTCGCGGACCGGTCGCTACAAGCCGATCATCCTGACTGGCCTGGCGAGCATGACGGTCGGTCTCGCGCTCATGACCCAGCTTCACGCCAACACCGAGCTGCCGATCGTCTGGCTCTGGATGTTCGTGGCCGGCGCCGGCATCGGTCCAACCCTGTCGGTCTTCACGATCGTTGTCCAGAACGCCGTCCCGTTCCGCCAGCTCGGCGTGGCGACCAGCAACCTGACCTTCTTCCGTCAGATCGGCGGATCGGTTGGGCTGGCCATCACCGGAACGATCTTCGGAACCCGCCTGCTCGAGGAGATTCCGGTGCAGCTCACCGCCGCCGGCCTGCCGCCGCAAGCGGTCGACCAGTTCTCCGGTGCGGGCACCGAGGCGATGGACAATCTCGTTGGGGTCGGCGGCAACCTGGGCGCGCAGATCCTGGGTCTGGTGCCCGAGGCGTTCCGCTCGCTGATCGAGCCGATGGTCCCGGCGATCGTCGGTGGCATCCACGAGGCCTTCACGATCGCCGTAACCGCCACGTTCCAGATCGGTATCGTCACCACCATCCTGGCCTTCGTTGCCGCCCTGGCCCTGAAGGAGATCCCGCTGCGCACGACGATGGGTGAGGCCGCGCCCCACGTCGCTCCGACCATGTCTGAGAGCGACGCAGCCGCGGCCCCACCCGTGACCGTGTCCCGCCTCGGCGGCGCACCCACGGTCGACTGACCCGCTCCTCCTCTCGCTCGACGGCCCCGGTGGTCCCCACCGGGGCCGTCGTTCGTTCCCGCGAGTAGGATGCGGCCATGAACCCCCGACCTGCGCCATATCCGGCCGAGCTCCAGGCGCTCGGCACCGCCGATGCCCCGTTCGAGGAGGTGCTCCGCGCCGGCGATCTGCCCGCCGGGGCTCTTCGGCGGGTGTCGCGCGGCGACCTGGACATCCTGCTCGCCCACACGGCCGCCGGCATCGTCGCCACCGACGACCGCTGTCCGCACATGAGTGCGCCGCTCTCAATCGGGGAATTGGACGGCTGCGTCGTGACCTGCCCGCTCCACGATGGTCGCTTCGACCTGTGCTCAGGCGATCCGGTCCAGATGCCGACGACCGGCGGCCTGGACCCCGACGGGCGATACCATCCGACCTGGTCAACAGCCGGTCGCGAACCCAAGGTGGACCAACCCGGCAAGAAGACGGAAGCTCGCCGGCTCACCCGCGTCCGGCGCTTCCGCTACTACCCGGTTCGCATCGTCAACGGCCGGATCGAGGTCGCCCTGCCCCAGTTGCCGGCGGCCACGGCCATCTCCGTCTGATTTCGCGTCCCAGGCCGGCAGGTCCCATGCACCGATTCCGTCATCTCGGGTTGCAGAAACGGATCATGCTCTACGTCGTCGTGGGGCTCGCCGTGATGTTCGGTGTCGTCGCGGTGCTCGGCCTCGACGCGATCGACGAGGCGACCCGGCTCGTGTACCGCGAGCGACTCAGCACGGCCCACACGACGGCGGGCATCCTCGAGCGGGACTTCGCTCGGGTCGCCGCCGCGATCGAGACGGCGCACGCGGAGCTGTTCCCGGGATCGGGAACGCGAGTACCTGCAGGCGCCGCGACCCGGCTCCTCGCCCGTTTCCAGCGCACGCCCGATGAGTACCCCTATTTCGCGATCGGCGGAGTCTGGATCCTCGACGCTTCGGGCCGGGTTCTCGACGGGGCCGGCACGCCCGACTTTCAGACAGCGGCCGGGCAGGTCGTCAGCGCGCGGATCGCCGAAACGCCGGCAGGCCGCCTCGCCGTGCTCGAGGCGGCAGGCTCGGCCAGCGGGGCCCAGCCGTTTGCCGCGCTCGCGTTGCGCATCGCCTCGTCCCCGCCGAACCTGGGACCCATCGTGGTCGTTCACACGGTCTCGCTCAGCCGCGGCGATCCGTTCGTGCCGGCCGACCACGGTGAGCCCCGAGCACCCGGGGAACCCGGGCCATCCACCGGGATCACCGATGAATACCATCTCGAGGTCGTCGGTCCGGACGGGATCACCCTGCTCGGGATCGGCGCCGACGAGCATCCGGGACATCCCAGCCCGCATTTCGCCGCGATCCGCGATCTGGTCGCGACCGGCTCCTCAGCGACGCTGCTGCACGATCCGGGGGGCGATGGGGACGGCGCACCACACGTCATGGCCGCCGTCCCGCTCGGCTCCAGTCCGTTCTACGTCGTGCTCGAACAGCCCGTCGACGTGGCTCTCGCCCTCCCGAACCAGCTCCGTGACCGTCTCTTTCTCTCGATCGGGTTCGGGTTGATCCTGATCCTCGCCGTCGCCTGGATCACCACCCGTCGGGTCGTCAAGCCGACCGACCTGCTGATGCGGGCCGCCGAGCGGATGGCCGGAGGCGACCTCGCCAGCCCAATCGAGGTGCGCGCGCAGGATGAGGTGGGCCAGCTCGCGGAAAGCCTCGAGGCGATGCGCCAGCGACTCAACGCCGCTCAGGGGACGATCGAGCGCGCGAACCGCGAGCTCGAATCGCGCGTCGCCGACCGGACCGCGCGCCTCGGCCAGGTGCTGCGCAAGACGATCTCGGCCCAGGAGGAGGAGCGGCTTCGTCTGGCGCGCGAGCTCCACGATGAGACCGCCCAGGCGCTCGCCGCCCTCACGATCGCGCTCGACCGGACGCGCGACGACCTCGAGGCAGGGTCCCCCGACGCCCGGGGGCGGATCCTCGAGGCCCGTGGGATCGCGGCAGGGCTGCTCGAGGAGATCCGGCGCTTGATCCTCGGTCTGCGCCCGTCGGTACTCGACGATCTCGGCCTCGTGCCCGCGATCCGCTGGCTGTGCGAGGCTAGCCTCGCCGACCGAGGCATCGAGGTCCTGATCGAGGCCGAGCAGGCGGGTCCGCGGCTTCCCGCTCACGTTGAAGTGACCCTCTTCCGGATCATCCAGGAGGCGGTCAGCAACATCGCCCGGCATGCCGGCGCCACGCACGTTCGGGTCGGTTTTGGCGCCACCGACGGGGCTGCGCGCGTCACCATCGTCGACGATGGCGGGGGCTTCGACGTTGCCCAGACGATTGGCCCAACCGGTTCGGATAGAAGCGTCGGCCTGGTCGGGATGCAGGAGCGCGTCGGGCTGCTCGGCGGGACGATCGAGATCCGCTCGGCCGCCGGCTTCGGGACCGAGATCGTCGTCAATGTACCGCTCGTGCCGGAGGCAGCCTGAATGACCATTCGCGTCGTGGTCGTCGACGACCACACGCTCGTCCGTCAGGGGATCGTCGGCCTGCTCGCGAGCCAGCCCGACATCGACGTCGCGGGCCAGGCCAGCAACGCCGTCGAGGCCATGGCCGTGATCGCCTCCGTTTCACCGGACGTCGTGTTGATGGACATCGCGATGCCCGGCCAGAGCGGGCTCGACGCGACCCGTGAGATCCGGGACCGATTCCCCAAGGTCCAGGTGGTCGTCGTCACGATCCACGACCGCGAGGACTACCTGTTCCAAGCGCTCCGAGCCGGCGCCGCCGGGTACGTCCTCAAGGGCGCCGAGGTCCAGGACCTGCTAGAGGCGGTCCGCACGGCCCAGCGTGGCGAGGTCTACCTGTTCCCGAGTGTCACCAAGAAACTCGTCGCCGACTACCTGCGCCGCAGCCAGGCGGGCGAGGATCGGACGACGTACGACGGGCTGAGCGATCGCGAACGGGAGATCCTCGGGCTCATCGCCCAGGGACTCACCGCGAATGCAATCGCCGCCACGCTGTTCCTGAGCCCGCACACCGTGCAGTCGCATCGCGACCACATCATGGCCAAGCTCGGTCTCCACTCGAAGGCCGCGCTCATCAAGTACGCCATCGCGCACGGTCTCATCGAACTGTAGGCGGCCTTCGTCGTCGCTGGCCCATCCCTTGTTCCGCCCATCCGGGAATGGGTCGTTTCGCCCAGGCGCGTGACCGGCTCCCGGGGATTCCCGGGTCCCCGTTCAACGCGCATGCTGGCCTCGAGGCAGACCCGCCATCGGGTCACGAATGCCGATGTCAGTGAGGAGCTCATGAAATCCACCGTCAGCGGTCCCGCAGCTCTCGTCGTCGTCGCGCTCGTTCTCGCCGCCTGTAGCGGAGGTGGAGCCAGCGCGCCGGCACCGTCGGCTGCCCCTCCCGCCACCCAGGCCCCGGCAACCCCTGCGCCCGCCACTGAGGCGCCCGCCACTGAGGCGCCCGCGAGCCAGGCGCCCGCCGCCGAACAATACGTCGCCAACGCGATCGATTTCGTCGACGCGGCGAACTGGGACACGGTCAAGACGGTCACGATCGAGATGTCCGAGTTCGCCTTCGCGCCCAAGGACATCACCCTCGAAGCGGGCCAGCCGTACATCCTCGAAGTCGTCAACAAGGGCACCGTCAAGCACGAGTTCACGGCCGGGGACTTCTTCCGGACGGTCGCGACTCGCAAGGCCGAGACGGCCGAGACCGAGGTCAAGGTGCCGTTCTTCACCGAGATCGAAGTCTTCGCGGGCAAGAAGGCTGAACTGTTCCTCATCCCGCTCATCCCGGGCACGTACAAGCTCGTGTGCGAGATCGAGGGCCACCTCGAGGCCGGCATGTTCGGCACGATCACGGTGACCGGCGCCACACCCACCGCACCGGCGCTCGAGCTTGCCGACGTGGCCTCGGGCCCATGGCTCCAGGACGGCGCGGCCCTGGTGTCGGCGGCCGACTGGGACACGAAGAAGGAGCTCACGATCGAGCTCTCCGAGTTCGCGTTCACACCCAAGGAGTTCAGCCTGACCGCCGGCCAGCCGTATGTCATTAAGGTGATCGACAAGGGCAGCGTCAAGCACGAATTCACGGCCGAGGACTTCTTCGGCTCGGTCGCCTTCCGCAAGGCCGAGGACGCCTCGGCTGAGTTCAAGG
>JAUSJS010000032.1 GCA_030647575.1 Candidatus Limnocylindrales bacterium
ACCACGACGGCATCGGCGCGCCATCGGTCGCGGCCGGTGCGCACGTCGATGCCAGCCTCGTGCTCGAGCAGCCCTCGAACAGGGTCACCGTCGCGGATCTCGACACCTGCCTCCGTCGCGGCCTCGACGAGGGCGAGATCGAACCGGCTGCGCTCGACCATGGCCATCGAGGCCGCCGGATCGGCGAGACGGATCGGCGGAAGGTGGGGCCCACGAAGCTCGACACGGTCGACATGCCGCTCGACGGCGCGGAGGGCTGCGTTCGGAACGAGCCGCTGGGCCTTCGGCGTGAGGCCTCCGCCGCACAGCTTCGCCCGTGGCAGCGGCCGGGCCTCGAAGAGGACGACCTCGGCGCCCCGCGCCGCGAGAAGCCGGGCGGCCGTGCTACCGGCCGGCCCGGCTCCGACGACAGCGACGCGCGGCCGAGTCACCCAGCGGCCTTCGTCGTGCGATCAACGACGAAGTTCCAGGCGATCACGGCCAGGCCCGCGGCGGCCAGGCCGTAGAGGGCGACCTCGACGAGACCGAGGACGAAGCTGATTGGATCGAGCCAGGTGAAGCCGGGGAAGATCGTCGGGAAGAACGCCTGCATCCCGAACACGGTCGGCCACAGTGCTCCGGCGGCGACGCAGACAAGATAGGCGACCTCGCCGACGGCGATGATCGCCGCCGCCAGCGGTGCGAATGGCAACCGGATCATCGGCGACCTCCAGGCGCTGCAGGCGTGGCGGCCGTCTTCATAGCGGCCGCGCCGCCACAGTCGGAGCGTGACCTGCCAACATGAGGCGCCCCTGAGATAAGCCTGAGAGCTGGCGTAGAGACGCCACGGCTCATGGGGAAGGTGATCCGTGGGACAAGCTCTCAGGCGAGCCTCATCCTCTTCTCAGCCGGAGTCGTCAGCCTGCCGCGGACGGGCCGTTTGGCACGTCTCGCCGGTGCGACCGGCAGCCGTCGGCCGCACGACTACGGGCTAAGGTGGCAGCAGATCGAACGACGGAGGTGAACCGATGACGATCGACTGGGGTTCAGGCTGGGGATGGGGCATGGGGCTCTGGATGCTCGGCGGGCTCGCGCTCACCATCGGCGTCGTGGTCCTGATCGTCTGGGCCGTCGTGAGCGTCAACCGGCGTGCCGATGACGGTGGCCGGGGACCGCAGCAAACCCCCCTTGACATCCTCCGCGAGCGCTATGCGCGCGGAGAGATCAGTGCGGAGGAGTTCGAGCAGGCCAAGCGGATCCTGGGTTACTGACGAACCCCGGACATACGCGCAGGGCCACCGTCGCCCGCGTGAGGGACCAGCCACCGGAGGATCGAGGACTACCATGACCGCCACGACACGCTACACGTTCGGCACCACGGTCGCCGACCCCATCGACAAGGTGAGGCCTCGGGTCGAGGCCGCCCTGCGGACCGAAGGATTCGGCGTCCTCACCGAAATCGACGTCGCGGCCACTCTGAAGGCGAAGCTCGGCGTCGAGCGCCCGCCCTACCTGATCCTCGGGGCGTGTAACCCGACTCTCGCACACGCCGCGCTCGAAGCCGACCCCTCGATCGGGGCGCTGCTGCCGTGCAACGTCGTGCTCCGCGAGGACGAGCCCGGGATCACGGCGATCGAGGTCCTCGATCCGGTGGTCGCGTTGTCCATCGCGGGCGAGCCCTCGATCGCGCCGATCGCGAGCGAGGCGCGCGAGCGACTGAGCCGGGTCGTCGCCGCGATCGAGGCGCCGGGCACTTGACGCCGCGTCGATCGAGCCGTCCGGCACTTGACGCCGCGGCGAGCCCGGCCGAGCCTCAGAGCGTCAGGCGGCTATCCCACTCGACGAATGGGGGCGTCGCGTCGAGTCGACGGAGGTGACAGATGCCAGGCCAGTCGGGCTACGTGGTGGGCTGGGGTGCCCTCGCACTGATCAACGCCGGGCTCGCACAGGGCAAGGGTCGAAGCGGGCTGTTCTGGTTCGTGATCTCGCTTCTGCTCGGACCGCTGGCAACCCTGTTCATCGTCCTCCTGCCGACGCCCGGCGTGGAGGCGCGCCCGCTCGGGCGGTCCGAATGGGCCGTCGTCGGTGTCGTCCTCGCTGTGCTCGTGGTCCTGGTCGTCGGGCTCATGGCTGCGGGCACACCGGCCCCAGTCGTCGACGGTTGATGCCATGGAACACGCGGTCGCCTGGATCGTTGGCCTGACACTCTTCTTCGGCCTGGTCGTTGCGCTGTTCTTCGTGATCACGCGCGGTGCGAGGGCGATCCTCGGTCCGCGTCGCCGACTGGAGGAGGAGCTCGGGCTCGAAGTACTGCGAACGCGCCTCGCCCGGGGCGAGATCAGCCAGGCGGAGTTCGAGCAAGCGAAGCGGGCGCTCGGAGGCTGACCGGGCACCTACGCGCGCGTGTGCCACACGCCGGCCGGATCAGCCCGACCGGACGACACCCGAGCGGGGTTGCGACCGAGGCCATAGCGCGGCTATGGCTACCAGAACCGCACCGCCGTAGAGCGCGACGAGGTGATAGGCCGTCGCCGTCAGTCCGAAGTACGTCGCCTCGATTTCAGGCGGCGGTCGGGAGGCGGACTGATCCATGACCAACAGGACCCGATCCAGAGTGCCGCAACGAGCCAGGCAACGGCGAGGGCGATGGCAACCCTTCGGCGAGCCCCGCCGTACGGCTCTCGCACGGCCCACGCCTGAATGGCTGCGGCGGGCGCTGCCGCCGAGAAGAAGGCGATTCCCTCGGCCGAGTTGTCGAGGATCGACACGACGAGTGCCATCGCCGCGAGGAGTGCGGCACCAAGTGCGCATCGGACTCGCACGGCTCCCACCTCCTCGGTTCGCGGGAAACCGGGATCGTAACCGCAGCTCAGCATTGGTTCGGTGACCGTCTCCGTCGGGACCATCTCGCGGCTAGAGCGCTGAATGGGCGGCGGCCAGGATGGAATGGAGGCGCCAGCCGCCAGCTTCGGCGTTTCGTCGGGGCTCGGCAGGCCGACCGGCTCCGACCCACATCCTGGGGCCGCGAGGATCCCGAAGGCAGGAGACGACGGAGATTCACGCAATCACCTGCGCGCGTCGCCGTCAGTCGCTGGCGCTGGGGATTGGGTTGGCGACTGATCACCTCCTGCGGGTAGGCCGACTATGCGGCCAACGGAGCCTCGGTTGCGGCCATTGCCGCGGTTCCTCCGATTTGTGCCTGGTCTCTCATAGATAAGCGAGGCCGGATCGACCAAAAGCCCCGGGTCGATTACGACACGGAGCTTTCGGGATTGACTGATCTGGGCGGTCACCACGGTTACCCAGCGCGGCGGCGGGTGTCCTGAGTGAACTGGCGCGGCTCCTCTCTGCGAGGCGAGGCCCCTCTCGTCTACCGGTTCTGACTCTCATGCGACTGACGGCTGACAATGGCGCCAGCAGCCGCGAGAATTGTGCCGAGTACGAGTGCAGGTGCGACGTCCGGGTAGGTGCAAGCTGAGCTAAAGGCGCCACCTGGGCAGATCGCGGAGGGAAGCTAGGCGAGGACAATCAGAGTGCCACCTGCCCCACCCATAATGCCCACGCGGGCCGGCTTGGACAGTCGCCAGCAGGTAACCACAACGAGCGCCGCCAACACGACGGCGGCGACGGGACCGAGGGTCCCGAACAGGGTGAACTCGGCCAAGGCGATGAGCAGCCCAAGCGCGGCACCGATAGTGGCTAGGCGCGATTGACGCAACATCGCAGGCCTCCTAGCTCTCACAAGAATTGTGAGACTGTGCAGTATGCCTCAGGTCCGACCACCCAGTCACCACTCGCCGTCTTGGCGCCAAGCCACACCTTGTTGACGTAGTTAGCGTGTTCAAACCACCACTTGAAGTCGTCGCTGGAAATGGCGTCCACGGAGTACACCCCAGACGTCTGCTGGTAGTACGTTTGCTTGAGCACGCCGTCACGCAGCAGCTGTCCCGTCTTGGTCGCCTTACCGACGTAGATGTCGCTGGCGGGCGGCCCGTCCGTCGTGATGAAGACATGTCCCTGCGCGCGCACGAACGTGCCGTTCGGATAGCCCACCCAGTAGATAGTGCAGTCTCCGCCGCCCTGCTGGGCCAGCGTTGAGAATGTGCTCTGCTTGGCATTCCAGGTGATATTCCCGAGCTCCTGGTCTCGCAGGAACTCCCGCCGAACAGACTCAAGCGCCGCAGTCCTCTCGACCAGCGAAAAGGTCGCCCAATCGGCTGCGCTCTTCGGAAGTCTCGGACCCACCGCGCTGGTCGAGACCGGCGCGAGCATCGCCACGATTATCGTCAGCATCAGGATCTTGCCGTGAAGTCGCACGTTATCCTCCGTTCTGTTCATCATCGACTGAGATGGGAGAACAGAAAGTTCTCGAGGTCTACAGGTATTGGTTGACCGTGCAGGCCTGGTCCGGGCCGAGAATCCAAGTGCCATTGCTCAGTTGGGCACCATGCCAGCCCTTGACGGTGTAGTTGAAGTGCTCCCAGAACCACTTCCAGTTGTAGCTGGTCCAGTCCTCGGCGTGGGACTTGTTGTTCAGGTCCTGCCACCAGGTCTCAAGCGCGTTTCCATCCTTGAGGAACTGACCTTGCTTGCCAGGCCTACTGGCGGCGATGTAGTAGACCGTGCCCGATGCGTCGGTGTACCCGCCGCCGCGGATCCATGAGCCTTCAGCCTGGTTGATGTACTGGAGGCCACACGTCCCGGTCGCGGTCGTAGTCAGCACTGATGAGCCAGTCGCCCCTGAGCGGCCCGCGCTCGCACTACCGAGGACGGAATGGACATTCGCCCTCCCTGTGTGGAGATCGTTGGCTAGGCGCTGGGCTAGATATGCCTGCGCTGCTGCCTGCTCGGCAGGGGTAAACGCTGCCCAATCTGCGGCGCTGATCGGCATCCTGGGCTTGGTATTCGCGAAGGCTGTCGTTGCCGTCGCCAGGGATAGAGTGATTACCAGGACCGAAATAACCACGTGACGCGCGTGGCTGCTCCAGTTCCATGAGCGGCGCACTATTGCTTCTCCTTTCTGGCCGACGTCCGTTCCCGGGCACGTCGGACCGACCATTCAGCGCGATATCCGCGCCGTGAACGCTTCAATGGCGTAGGACGTCTTCCCACACACTCAGTCCAAGGCCAATGCCAATGAGTTCGAGGTATCATCCCTTTCGTCGGTTGGCGTGCGGTGTTGCTAACTCAGCCGTTCCACGCTCGAGAACTGGTCGTTGGCGGCGTCGCCGACGTAGGCCATCGACAAGGTCCCCCAGTCCCAGCCCGCGCCCCCGTAGCCGACGTCCTGCCACCAGCGCGGATGGCCGCCGTTGGAGGTGCGGAAGGAGCTGATCTTGTCGTTCCAGCCGTAGATGGTCAGGTCGGGCTCCGACCAGAAGGCGGTGAACGAGGGCGTCCCGCCGTAGTTGGCGTCCGCGTACCAGGTGACGTACTGGGTCACGGCGACGAGCTCCGCCGAGCGTCCGAGGGCGACCATGTCCCGATCGCGCTCGGCCGCGCTGGCGAAGCAGCGGATGACCGGGAAGTCGCGATCATGGCAGTGGAACTGAGCCACCTCGTCCAGGGAGATCGCCCGTCCGTCCAGCTGTGCCCGGCGCTCACCGCCACCGGCCGGCGAGCCCGCGGCGGCGGTCGCTGCGACGCCAAGAGCCAGGATCGCGGCCAGGACCAGCGGCCCGCCGCGGTAACGGAATGATCGACGATGTCCCATAGCCCACCTCGCCCGGGACGACTGACGGTTGATCGGGCAGTCGAGGCGGTCGCCCCAGCCGAACGGCTCGCGGCACGGACGGTACGTCGGCGATCCTCCGCCTCGGCCCCAGCATCGAGACGGAGCCGCCGCGCGTCTATCCCAGAGTCCCCTCAGTGGCCGATGAGTATTTCCACGTAACGCGTGGCAGGCGAGGTAGCCCGAATTGCCGGGGAGTGCGCTTCCGCAGCGACTGCCAGATTGCGCCTACCATCGCCCGGGGGAGGGACGCGATGACAACAACAAGCGACGGTGCATTCGGCCAGAGACGCTGGGGTCCTCTAGCTCGCCTGATCTTGGTGCCGCGCGCCTTCGTGACGGCGTTGGCCGGATCGGCGCTCGTCGTCGGCGTGCTCTTCTGGCTTGTCCTCGTGGCCGTTCCGCA
>JAUSJS010000038.1 GCA_030647575.1 Candidatus Limnocylindrales bacterium
GAGATCTCAGAAGCAGCGACGAACGTGGCATGCGAGTCCCTCGGCCTGGTCGCTCGGACCGGGCCTCGGTCGCCCCAGTGACGGCTGGGCCCCGACCTTCGATCGCGGCAGTCGCGGCGGCGGTCGCCGCCCGGCGGGCAAGCGCGGTCTCCATGGTCCAGGAGGCTCTGGACCGGATCGCGCGCCTGGACCCTGCCCTCAACTCGGTCGTGGCCCTGCGCGCGGCCGAGGCCCTGCGGGAGGCGGAGATGATTGACCGCCGGATCGCCGCCGGCGCTCCGTCGGGCCCGCTGGCTGGCGTGCCGGTCCTCGTGAAGGACCTCGAGGACGTCGCCGGCATGCGCACGACCTATGGCTCAAGCCTGTTCATCAAGTCAGCGCCCGCAGCGACGGACGGCCTGATTCCCGCCCGGTTGCGGGCCGCCGGCGCGGTCATCATCGGCAAGACGAACCTGCCCGAGTTCGCCACCGAGGGATTCACCGACAACCTCGTCTTCGGTCCGACCAGGAATCCCTGGTCGCTCGAGCGATCCCCCGGGGGTTCGAGCGGAGGATCGGGAGCAGCCCTGGCTGCAGGCCTGGTGCCGATCGCGACTGCCACGGACGGTGGCGGCTCCATCCGGATCCCTGCAGCCTTCTGCGGACTCGTCGGCCTGAAGCCGACGAATGGTCTCATCGGCCGGTACCCGCCCCATGACTGGATCGATTACTCGACATCCGGCCCGCTTGCGACAACAGTCGCCGACCTCCGCCTCCTCCTCCAGGTCGAGATGGGGCCCACAGCCGGTGATCCGACCGCTCGTCCGGATGGCTGGTCCATCGTGCCGGCGCCGCGACCCGCGGGCCTCCTTGCCGCGGATCGAACGAGCGATCTCGGTCCGCTCCCGGCGCCGGTTCGTCGGTCCTTCGTCGCGGCCGTCGACGCCTTCGCCGAGGTGATGGGCCTGCCCGTGACCTGGATCGAGCCAGACGCGTTCTTCACGGACGGCAACCCAGACCTCGATTGGTTCACTGTGGCGACGGCCGAGCATGTGGCATCGCTGGGGCGTGGGTGGGTCACGGAGCATGTGCGGTCCATGCACCCGGCGACCCGAGCGTTCATGGAGGTCGGTCTCGCGGTGCCGATCGACGACTACCTTGCCGCACGGCGCCGCCGCTTCGGCTATGTCATGCGTCTGGACGAGCTCCTCGGGCGATCGAACCTGCTGTTGACGCCGACGGTGGCGAGCGAGGGCTGGTACGCAGACGGACGGCTGACCAGCGCCAGCGAGCCCGGCATGCTGCCACCGGAGGTCTATTCCACGGCTGTCCAGAATGTCACGGGACACCCCGCGATCTCGGTCCCGGCGGGACGCTCCTCGACCGGTGTCCCGTTCGGCCTCCAGATCACCGGACCGCGGTATGCGGACGACGTCCTCCTCGACGCGGCCGAGCGCTGGGAATCAGCCCATCCGTGGCCCGTGGTGGCGCCCGGCTACGAACCATTCAGCACCGTGCTGGGATGACCCGGTTCCGGTCGTTCACCGTGATGTGAACCGATGTTCTATACTGCTCTGGGGTATTCCGACTCGGCTATAGTGGCGGTTCGCGGCGGTGCTGGAATTGGCAGACAGGGCAGACTCAAACTCTGCTGTCCGTGAGGACGTGTGGGTTCAAGTCCCACTCGCCGCACCAGATCCTGGTGACCCCGGCATCGAGGGCCGTGCGTTGCCACTGGATCCCGCCTTGTGCGTCGACGAGCGTGGCCTGCCGGCGGGCTGGTCTGCGCAACCTGTCCGTCGCGCGACGCGGCAGCGTCGAGATCCTCGATCGGCTGGTCGGTCCAAAGCGCTGAGCAGCCCGGGCGCGCCCAGCCGTCAGGGCAACGGAACCCGGCCCGCGGGACCGGCGTCTCGGCACGGATCCGATGCTAGACTCGCCCGGCCTCAGAATCGCCGTTCGGAGGGACCCCCCCGACCGTGGAGGACCTTCGCTCGACGACGGTCGTCGAAGACCCCGTCCAGCGCCGCGACCTCATCCTGGTCGAGCGCGCCCGCGAGGGCGATCTCGACGCATTCAACGACCTCGTCCGGGTGTACCAGGACCAGCTCTTTGCGCTCATCGTACGCATGGTCCCGGACCGGGATCAGGCCGCCGATGTCGTGCAGGAGGCGTTCTTCTCCGCCTACAAGCACCTCGACGCCTTCCGCGGCGGCAGCGTCAAGTCGTGGCTCAACCGGATCGCGGTCAACGGCGCGATGGACACCCAGCGTGCCCGAAAGCGCCGTCCCGTCCAGCCATATCCGGAGCTGGAGGACGAGAGCTGGCAGCCGCCTGCGGGTGACGAGGCCGATCCCGAGCGGATCGCCGTCCTGACCGAGCGGACACGCGCGCTGTCGCAAGCGTTGGCCTTGATCACCGACGATCAGCGTGCTGCGATCGTGCTCTACGACGTCGAAGGCTACGACTACCTCGAGATCGCCGAGATGACCGGCGTCTCGCTGGGTACGGTCAAATCGCGGATCCACCGGGGTCGACTGGCCCTCCGAGGCCTCCTGGAAGGCCGCATGGAGCTGTTCCGTGGCTGAGTCGACGACCGCGGCAGGCCGCCACGAGGGACATGACGAGCACGACCCCGAGCGCATCGCGGCGCTCCTCGACCGCGATCTGCCCGACGCCGATCGGGCGTTCGCCCAGGCGCGCGTCGCGGCGTGCCCGGCCTGCGCCGCGCTCCACGCCGACCTGACGGCCCTCGCGAAGGCGAACCTCGAGCTGCCGACCCCGGCACGACTGCGCGACTTCAGGTTGACCTCGGACGTTGCGGCGACGCTCGTCCAAGGGATGGCGGGGGAACCGGTCCCGGTCGGCGCTCGTCTGACGGGGGAGATGACAGACTCCAGATCCAGGCACGCAGCCCACGACCGCCTCCTCATCGCCAACCTGGTCGACCGGTCCGTGAGCGATTCGGAGCGAGCCCGTGCCGAGGAGCAGCTGGCCGCATGCAGCGACTGCGCCCTCCTGTATGAGGACCTCGTGGCCCTCAGCGCCGCAACCCGCTCGCTGCTGGTGCCCTCCCGGCCCCGCGACTTCACCCTCACTCCCGCCGACGCCGACCGTCTTCGCCGTGGCTGGCGTCGCGTGCTCGCCGCGATCGGCTCGTCGCGAGATGTCTTCAGCCGTCCGCTGGCTGTCGGCCTGACGACGCTCGGTCTCGCCGGTCTGCTCGTGGCCACGATTCCGGCTGCGCTCACGGGTCAGACCGGCTCGCAGGAGAGGCTGTCGACGATCGGGAACGCCGTCGGCGACGCGTCTGGGGGCGCGGGCGCGGACCCCGAGACGATGCCGAGCCAGGCCGCCCCGGCGCCGTCGAGCCAGGCCGAATCCGGGCCGGCTGCTGCAGCCGTGCCCTCGCCGGGGGCGTCCGCCATGGCGGAGCCTGCACCGCTGACATCGGCCGATTCGGGCTACGAGCGCCAGGCGCCGGACGCCCTGTTCCAGGGCGGTGAATCGAGCCCGCTGGCCGGTGAACCGGACGGACGCACGGCTGACCTGTACGGCAAGAGCCTCTCAGCGGGACAGCCGATCGGCGGCCTGGCGATGATCGTGGTCGCCGGCCTCCTGCTCCTCGTCGGCCTCGGGCTGTTCGCCCTGCGCTGGATCGCCCGTCGCCTCGGAGACGGCTGACCGCAGCTCCCGGGCGCCTCGCAGTCGCGGCCGACAGGTCCGCCGCTACACTGGATCCGTGCCCATCGAACGCCTGATGTTGCTCGACGGCAACGGGCTCATCTACCGCGGATATTTCGCCCTCCCGCCCCTGACGACGTCGAAGGGCGAGCTGGTCAACGCGGTATTCGGCTTCTGCAGCATCGTCCTTCGTGGCATCGCGGACATCAAGCCCGACTACGTCGCGGTCGCCTTCGACCTCCAGGGACCGACCTTCCGGCACGAGCAGTACGCCGAGTACAAGGCGACGCGCCAGCGCATGCCCGACGACCTGCGCGACCAGTTCCCGAAGGTGCGCGAAGTCGTCAAGGCCCTGCGCATCCCGGTCTACGAGCTCCAGGGATATGAGGCCGACGACGTGATCGGCACGATCACGGTGGATGCGGAGCGGCGTGGGCTGGACACCACGATCGTGACCGGCGATCTGGACATGCTTCAGCTGGTGACGGACCACACCCGACTGATGACGACCCGCTCCGGCGTCGAGAACACGATCCTCTACGACCCCGCGAAGATCGACGAGCGGTTCGAGCTGGTCCCCGGCCAGATGATCGACTACAAGGCCCTCAAGGGTGATCCGACCGACAACATTCCGGGCGTGCCCGGGGTGGGGGAGAAGACTGCGGCCAAGCTGATCCGCGAGTTCGGCAGCCTGGACGCGCTCTACGAACGACTCGACGAGGTCAAGCCGGACAAGCTGCGCGAGAAGCTCGCGGAACATCGCGAGTCGGTCTTCATGGGTCGCGGCCTGTCGACGATCGTTCGGGACCTGCCGGTCGAGCTCGACCTCGAAGCGGCTCGTCTGACCGACTACGACCGCGAGACCGTGATCCGGCTTTTCCGCGAGTACGAGTTCCGCTCGCTGATCGAACGCCTGCCGGCCATGACCGGCGAGTCGGCCGGCGACGCGGCCGAGGCGCTGCGCGGCGTCGCGACTGGCGGCACGGTGCCGGCGGCCCGGGTGGCAGGCTCGGCGCGTCCCTCGGGCTGGGGTCCAGCGCCGATCCGAACGCCGGCCGAGGGCGGTGGCCTCCAGCTGTCGCTCGATTTCGATGCCGTGTCTCGGCCCGTCGTTTCAGAGGCCGGCGCGCACCGAGACGGGACCGCGGCCTCCGGACCCGCCGTCGAGCCCGGCGACCTGCCGGCCGCCCTCGCCGCGGCAATCGCCGACCCGTCGCGGATCGAGGTCCACGCCGGCGAGCGGATCGGTGCCCTCGAACCCTGGCTCGCCGCCCAACCCGCGGTCGGTGCCGGGTTCGTCCAGGACGATCCGCGCCCCAGGCGCGGGACCCCGCTGGCGCTCGCGCTGGCCGGGATGGACGGCCGCACGGTGGCCGTCGAGGGAGCCTCGGACGTGGCCGTCCTGCGGGCGCTCCTCGACCGCCTGGCGGTCCCGCTCGTCGCCCACGAGGTCAAGCCGCTGCTGGTCACGCGCATCGCCGACGATCCCGAGGCTGCGCCAACGCCGGTGGCGTTCGACACGCAGATCGCGGCCTACGTGCTCAACGCCTCATTGCGCAGCCAGACCATCGCCGACGTGGCCGCGGAGCAGCTCGACCTGATCCTGCCGCCGGTCGCCGACCTGGACGTCGCCGCGCGGGCCGGCCTCGACGCCCTGGCGGCGCTGGCCGTCCGCGAACCACTGGAACGCCGCCTCGCCGACGACGGACTCGATCGACTGTACGCCGAGATGGAGCTGCCGCTCATCGCCGTCCTCGCCCGGATGGAGGCGACCGGGGTTGCCCTCGATCGCGAGGCGCTCAAGGTCCTGGCCTCGGAGTTCGCCGCCGAGATCTCGCGCCTGGAGGCCGAGATCTACGTCGACGTCGGGCACGAGTTCAACCTCGGCAGCCCCAAGCAGCTCGAGCAGGTCCTCTTCTTCGAGCTGAACCTGCCGAAGGGCAAACGCACCAAGACCGGCTATTCCACCGACGCGTCCGTCCTCGAAGAGCTGCGCGCGGCCCATCCGATGATCGACAAGCTCCTCGAGTGGCGCGTCTACACCAAGCTTCGGTCGACCTACGTCGACGCGCTGCCGACCCTGATCGCCGCCGATGGCCGTCTCCACACGACCTTTCACCAGGCCGTGGCCGCGACCGGCCGCCTCTCCTCGTCCGACCCGAACCTCCAGAACATCCCGATCCGAACGCCGCTCGGGCGCCGGATCCGGCGCGCGTTCGTGGCCGGGGCGCCGGACCTGACCCTCGTCGCCGCCGACTACAGCCAGATCGAGCTGCGCATCCTCGCCCACGTCTCGGGCGACGAGCACCTCCGCGACGCCTTCGCGCGCAAGGCCGACCTCCATCGCGAGACCGCCGCCCGCGTCCTCCACAAGGATCCAGCGGACGTCACGCTCGGGGAGCGGTCGATGGCCAAGATGGTCAACTTCGGGATCGCCTATGGATTGAGCGACTTCGGGCTGTCGACGCGGGCCAACATCCCGCGTGCCGAAGCCCAGGAGTTCATCAACACCTACTTCGCGACCTATTCGGGAATCAGCTATTACATGCTGGCGATCAAGGAGCAGGCGCGAACGCAGGGCTATGTCACCACGCTGCTCGGGCGCAAGCGCCAGATCCCCGAGCTGGCGGCCCGGAACCCGACGCTGCGCGCGGCCGGCGAGCGGATGGCCATCAACATGCCGATCCAGGGGACGGCCGCCGACATCGTCAAGATCGCGATGATCCGGCTCGACGAGCGGCTGCTGGCCGGCGGCTTCCGGGCCCGGCCGCTCCTCCAGGTTCACGACGAGCTGCTGCTCGAGGTGCCACGTGACGAGGTGGACCGGCTCGTCCCGATCCTGCGCGAGACGATGGAGAACGCGCTGCCGCTCGACGTGCCGCTGACGGTCGACATCAAGGCCGGTGACGACTGGGATTCGATGACCCCGCTGACCCGAGCGGACGCGATCGCCGCCGAGGCGGACGAAGCCCCCGACGAGGCGCCTGTCGCGCCGACGCTCGGGTAGGCTCTCCCGATGCCTGAGCTTCCCGAGGTCGAGACGGTCGCGCGCGACCTGCGCCCGCGCATCGTCGGCGGCACCATCGTCGGCGCCCGCTGCTCGTGGGCCCGGACGCTGCGCTCGCACACGCCCGAGGCGTTCGCGGAAGGGGTCTCCGGCCGGCAGGTGGAGGCCGTCGGCCGGCGGGCCAAGCAGGTGGTGATCGAGCTGTCGGGTGGAGTCGCGCTGACGATCCATCTGAAGATGACCGGGCAGCTCTTCGTCGTGCCGGCCGATGCGCCGGCGGACCCCTATGTCCGGCTCGTGCTCGAGCTTGCCGACGGTCGCGAGATCCGCTTCCGCGACATTCGCAAGTTCGGCAAGGTCGGGTTGTATGGCCGGGATCCGGTCACCGGGGAGCTCACCGTCGAGACCGGCGGTACCGCGGTCTTCGCGTCGCTCGGGCCGGAACCGCTCGATCCGGAATTCACCCTGCGCGAGTTTCGCCGCCGCTTGCGGCGTCGCAAGGGTCGCCTGAAGCCGCTCCTCCTCGACCAGGCGTTCGTCGCCGGTGTCGGCAACATCTACGCCGACGAAGCACTATGGACCGCCCGCCTCCACCCGCTCCGAACCGTTCCGACGCTCCGGCCGCCCGACGAGCGCCGCCTGTTCACGGCCGTCCGCTCGATCCTGGCCGAGGCGATCGAGCGGCGGGGAAGCTCGATCGACGATTACACCGCGCCCGACGGCGACGGCTCCATGCAGGAACGGCTGCAGGTCTACCAGCGGACCGGGGAGCCGTGCCCTCGTTGCGCGCGTCCGGTCAAGCGCATCGTCGTCGGCGCTCGGTCGACCCATCTCTGTTCGTGGTGCCAGCGGCTGCCGGCCACCGACCGGAAGGGGGCCGCCGCGACCCTGGGCGGAATGACCGGCGGCCGGCGACGTTCCGGCCGGCGCTGGGTGGAGATCGCCGGCGACGGCGCGCTGGGGCTCACCCCCGGCGAGGCGGAGCGGGCCGCACGGCGAGCGCGGACGGAGCGGACCAGGCGCGCAGCCGCCACGCGGCGAGCGGCCGCCCGAGCGTCGACGACCGAGGAGACCCGGGCGGGATGAGCATCCTCCGACTCTCCGGCGTCACCCGCGAGGTGGGCACGTTGGTGATCCTCGACTCGATCGGCGCGTCAATCGCGCTGGGCGATCGGATCGGGCTGGTCGGCCCCAACGGCGCCGGCAAGACGACGTTGCTGCGCCTGGCGGCGGGCCGGGACGAGCCCGACCGCGGCGAGGTGCAGCGCAAGCGCGGCCTGAGCGTCGGCCTCCTCGCCCAGGAGGCACACTTCGACGCCGTGTTCATGGCCTCGTCGGATCTGCGCGAGGCCGTTCGGACCGGCGCCGCCCACCTCGATCGGATGGCCGAACGGTTGGCAGCCTTCGAACGCGAGGGCCGTGCGACCGAGCCAGCCTACGCCGAGCTCCAGCACGAATACGAGATCCTCGGCGGGTACACGCTCGACCAGCGGGTGGACACGGCGCTGAGCGGACTCGGCTTCGCGCACGACGAGTGGAACAAGCCGCCGTCCGCGCTGTCCGGCGGCGAGCAGACCCGCGCCTCGCTGGCTCGCCTGGTCATCGCCGACCCCGATCTGCTGCTGCTCGACGAACCGACCAACCACCTGGATCTCGACGCCCTCGAATGGCTGGAGGAGCACCTCCGGCGACGGAGCGGTTCGCTCGTGGTGGCCTCGCACGACCGGGCCTTCCTTGACGCGACGGTGACCCGGATCTGGGAATTGCGCGACCGCCGGCTGACCGCCTTCCGCGGCGACTACAGCGCGTACCACCGCCAGCGCGAGGAGCGTGACGCGCGGGCGGTCAAGGACGTGGAGACGCAGGCCGAAGCGATCGCGCGCGAACGCGAGCTGGTCCAGCGCTATCGGACCCACCGCAAGTTCAGCAAGATGCACGAGCACGAAGCGCGCCTGGAGCGGCTCGAGTCGGACCGTCGCGACGCCCCGAAGGCCGGGCGGAGGCTCGCCATCCCGACCGCCGCGCTGGCGGGTAGTGCGCGGTCGCGCTCGGGGGAAATCGTCGTTCGCGCCGAGGACCTGACCGTCGGATACCTGCCTGGACGCGGCGCCCTCAACGCGGATGGGTCACCGGCGGCGGAGCCGCACCTTGTCGCGCGGGCGCCCTTCCTGGCCGCGCAGCGCGGCGAACGGATCGGGATCGTGGGGCCGAACGGCGCGGGCAAGACGACGCTGCTGCGAACGATCGCCGGCGACCTGCCCCCGCTGGACGGCGGGATCGTGTTCGGCCATGCGGTCCAGATCGGCTACCTGGCCCAGCTGCGTGGCGCCGCGATTCCCGGGACGACCGTGCTCGATGCGCTGCTGGAGGCGATCCCGGTCACCGCCGGGGAGGCACGGACCTATCTCGCTCGGTTCCTCTTCCGCGGCGACGACGCATTCAAGGAGGTCCACTCGCTGTCGGGCGGTGAGCGCTCCCGATTGGAGCTGGCGCTGCTCGGGATCATGCCGGCGAACCTGCTGTTGCTCGACGAGCCCACGAACCATCTTGACATCCCGGCACGCGAGGCGATCGAGGCGTTCATGGCCACCTCGCCGGCGACACTGCTGGTGGTGTCGCACGACCGGCGGCTGCTCGAGACCGTGTGCGAGAAGCTGTGGGTGGTGGACGATGGGGCGGCGGTGGCGTTCGATGGTAGATATCGCGCGTGGCGGGCGGCCGTGGCGAACGGTTGGACGGTCGCGGGGGCGCTGGAGGTCGAAGCTGGCCGATTACGTGGCGGGAGTCGGCGGGGCGCGATCGCGATCGTTGCTACCTACCGCGCTGCGCCTGACGGTCGCTCTGGTCGCGCCGGCACCGCGTCGAATGCGTCGGCTGCCGTAGTCACGGCACCACCACCCACCAGACAGCGGGTGAAGAAGGTGAAGCTTTCGAAGGATGCGTACCGGCGCCAGAAGGCGGCTGTGGAGACCGACCTCACCCGGCTCAACTTGCGGAAGAACCACCTGGAGCTGGCGATGGGGGACCCGGCGGTCGCCGGGAATTACGTGGAGATGCGGCGGGTGACCAGCGAGCTCGCGGACATCGAGATAGCCCTTGCGACGGCCGAGGACGCTTGGCTGGAGCTGGCAGAGCGGGCGCCGTGATGCCAGCAGGCGGCAAGGTCGGGGGGCGGCGGCGGGCGGTCCGGATCGGTATCAGCGGTCCGATCGGGTGTGGCAAGTCGACCATCGCGCGATGGCTGGGGGAGCGGCCCGGCGTGGTCGTTGTCGATGCCGATCGGGTGGCGCGTGACGTGCTCGATCGCGAGGAGCCGGCGCTGGACGCCGTGGTGGCGCGCTTCGGGGCCGATCTCCTCGGTCCCGATGGCGAGCTCGATCGGGCGGCGCTCGGGCGCCTCGTTTTTGCGGATCCGGCGGCGCTGCGCGATCTCGAGGCAATCGTCCACCCGGCAGTCCGGCCCAGGATCGTGGCCGCGATCGCCGCCGCGGACGCTGCGCGGGCCGAAGCCGTGGTCATCGAGGCGATCAAGCTCGTCGAGGGGGGCCTGGCGGCCGAGTGCGATGAGGTCTGGCTGGTGACCTGCGATCCAACCGTTCAACGAGCGCGGCTCGTCGGTCGCGGCTCATCTGAGGCGGACGCCTCGCAGCGAATCGCGGCCCAGGGCGACTTGATCCGGAGGATCGGTCCGGGCGCGACACGCCTCATCGACACTTCGGGTGATCCGAGCGAGACTCGGCGGCAGGTGGACGCGACCCTGAATGAGGCGCTCATCGCTCGCCGGTCATAGGTGCGCGACTGTGCGGCAACGTCAGACATGCGAGAGGTGGATTCAGCGTCCCACCTTTGACCCACGCGATCTGGAGACAACAATTCGAGTCGGGGAGACGTTCATGGCGGCCCTCAAGGTCTGACGTCGACTGGTAGTCGCGTTCCCGCGGCCAGAACGCCTGTTCGGTTCGTGCGTGGCTTGGTAGACTGACCGCATGCCGGATTTCAAGCTCGTTGCGCCGTTCGAGCCGACGGGCGACCAGCCGACCGCGATCGAGTCGCTCGTTGAGGGCCTCGAAAAAGGCCTGAACCATCAAGTCATGATCGGCGCGACTGGTACCGGGAAGACCGCGACGATTGCCTGGACCATCGCCCGGGCGAACCGACCCACGCTGGTCCTGGCCCACAACAAGACCCTCGCCGCCCAGCTCTACGCCGAGTTTCGAGAGTTCTTTCCCGAGAACGCGGTCGAGTACTTCGTCAGCTACTTCGACTACTACCAGCCCGAGGCCTACCTGCCGCGTAGCGACACCTACATCGAGAAGGACTCGAGCCGGAACGACGAGATCGACCGGCTCCGCCACGCCGCGACCCATGCCCTGTTCGAACGCCGCGACGTCATCATCGTCGCCTCGGTCTCGTGCATCTACGGCCTCGGCGCGCCGGTCGATTACGGCGCCACCGTGCTCAAGTTGCGGGTCGGCGGCCAGTACCGGCGCGACGCCGTCCTGCGACATCTGGTCGATCTCCAGTACCAGCGCAACGACCAGGCGCTGAGCCGAGCTCGCTTCCGCGTCCGCGGCGACACGCTGGAGCTCCAGCCGGCATCGGAGGAGACGGTCGTCCGGGTCGAGTTCTTCGGCGACACCGTCGAGCGAATCACCGAGCTCGACCCGCTGACCGGCGAGCTGCTCGTCGAGCGCAAGGAGACCAACGTCTTCCCGGCGACCCACTACGTCACCCCGGCCGACAAGCTCAAGGAAGCGATCGTCGACATCGAGGCCGAGATGGAGGAGCGGGTCGGCCAGCTCGAAGCGGAGGGACGGGTCCTCGAGGGGGCCCGGCTACGCCAGCGGACGACCTTCGACCTGGAGATGATGCGTGAGCTGGGCTACTGCACCGGCATCGAGAACTATTCGCGCCACCTCGCCCGGCGCGAGGCCGGCTCGCGCCCGTGGACGCTGCTCGACTACTTCCCGCCGGACTGGCTGCTGGTGGTCGACGAGTCGCACATGACCATCCCGCAGGTCGTCGGCATGTACAAGAACGACCGGACCCGCAAGGAGATCCTGGTCGACTTCGGCTTCCGCCTGCCGTCCGCGCTCGACAACCGGCCGCTCACCTTCGAGGAATTCGAGGCGACCGTCCACCAGGCCATCTACATGAGCGCGACGCCCGGGCCGTACGAGCTGGAGCGAAGCCAGCGCAACGTCCAGCAGCTCATCCGCCCGACCGGGATCGTCGACCCGCCGATCACCGTCCGTCCGACGGACGGCCAGATCGACGACCTGCTCGAGGAGATCCGGATCCGGGCCGAGCGCGGCGAGCGAGCCCTGGTCACCACGCTGACCAAGAAGATGGCCGAGGACCTGGCCGACTACCTGCGCGAGCTCGGGGTCAAGGTCCAGTACCTCCACAGCGAGGTCGACACGCTCGAGCGGGTGGCGATCCTGCGCGACCTGCGCCTCGGCATCTTCGACGTCCTGGTCGGGATCAATCTCCTGCGCGAAGGGATCGACCTGCCCGAGGTGACGCTGGTGGCGATCCTCGACGCGGACAAGGAGGGCTTCCTGCGCTCGGCCTGGTCGCTCATCCAGATGGTCGGCCGGGCGGCCCGGAACATCGGCGGCGAAGTGATCATGTACGCCGACCGGGTGACCGAATCGATGCGCGTCGCCATCGACGAGACGGACCGCCGGCGGACCTATCAGCAGAACTACAACAAGCAACGCGGCATCGAACCGACGACGATCGTCAAGGGCATCCGCGACATCAACCAGCGCCTGCGCGCGGTCGCCGAGTCGAGCGCGGTCTACAGCTCGGAGCGCGGCGGTGAGTTCAATGAGGCCGACCGCGGCAAGGTCGAGGCGCTGGTTGCGCGGATGGAGGCCGAGATGAAGGCGGCCGCCAAGCAGCTCGAATTCGAGCGGGCCGCGGCCCTGCGCGACGAGATCCAGCAGATCCGGCTGCGGGTGCTGCAAGAGGACGCCTCGATCACCGTTGGGCGTGCGGCGGAGCGTGCGGCTCGCGAGGCGGCGGGGAGGGGATTGACCGGCGCGGCGGATCGTGCCCGCGGCCGCAGGAGTGCCGCCGCCGTCGCGGCAGGTCCGGCCATGGAGGTCACCAGCGTCACGGTCCTGCCCGCCGATGAGGAACCAGGCGTGTCCGCAGACGGCGCGCCCGGGATCGACGAGGGCACGGTCGCAGACTGGCTGCCCGGCATCCGTGACGAGCACGACGACGATGCCGGCT
>JAUSJS010000041.1 GCA_030647575.1 Candidatus Limnocylindrales bacterium
GCCTTGAGCAGCGCCAGTCATGGGACACAAGAGCGGGACGAGCCGTTCGCGCCACCCGGCAGGAACAACGGCAGTCGTGACGCTGACGCCGTGGCCGTAGAACCCGAACGACTCGTAGAAGCGACTCATCTCGCCAACGACCCCGTCGATCTGATCCGACTTCTCTTCGTCCGGGTCGTCGAAGAAGCCGAGATCGGCCTCAATCGAGAGCGTGACTTCCTCGGGTAGCTCGAACTCGTCGTGCGAGCCAAGGATGGCCTGACTGCCGATGACAAGGATGTCCGTCTCACCGATCGCATCCGCAACCGCGCGGAGCAGGTGGGCGAGCTGATCGCGGTTCATGCCGTCGCGAGCCGGCCGGCTCGATGGGACTCGGCGAAGGCGCGAGGACCGCGCGCTGCTCGTCCTCGCTGAGCAGCCCGACGAACGGGGTGTTCTGCCGCAGCTCGACGGCCTGGCGGGAAGGCGAGGTGAGCATCTCGAGGACAGCCTCCGGCCCGGCGTCGAGGATGCTCGCCCACTCGTCGAGCCAGACGCGCGCCCGTGGCTGGACCTGCCGGAATCGCTCGATGTTGCGGCGAGCGTGGGAGATCGCGCCCTGTGGATCACGCACGACCTTGCCGGCGACGGCACGATGCAACCACAATGAGCGCCGCTCCTCGCGGCGAAGGTCACGTCGCGGGACGAACGTCTCGAGGTCCACGCGCCGGATCCGCCGGTGGACACCGATCCGTGTGCAGGGCAGCCTCCCGATGTCGCACAGGTCGACGACGTGCTGGCGCGAGCAGCCGAGGAGCCGCGCGGCCTGCTGGGTGGTCAGAACGTCCTGCCGGTTCATGCCGGCACGGTAGATCGCAAATCGCCAATAACGCAAGAGAGATGCCGGCTTCTGCGGCGGGCCTGCGCGTGCTTGGATGCAACGCGTCTAGTGGGGTTTACCCGACGAATCACCAGGCGAGTCGTCCACGGCAGGCACCGCCACCCATTCCGCAGCTTCCGGTTTCCAGAGCAGTTGGCTCGACCCCGCGAAGACCGGAGCGAAGAAGCTCGCCAGGAAGGCAATGGCATCCTTCATCGTAGCCGGTTCGAGACCGATTTCCGTTCGGAAGCGAGCGTAGGGCTTCCCCCATGACTCCGGGAGACTCGGCAGTGACCGCGGCTAGGGATGGTCATCTCGGACCGCAAATGTCGCAACGGCAGCCTCGATGAGGTCCGTCGAGTGAACGTTGAATCGTTCGGCGAACCACACCAAGTCGACCAGATCGCGCACTCGGCTGTTCTCGTAGTCTCGCGGCAGCGTCAGCGCGTGGATCTTCTCTGCGATGCTCTGTGCGACCGGATAGACGGGGAACTCTGAGCGCGGGTACCCGATCGCCGCGAGAACGGGGTCGGAGAGGTGTCGCTCAAGCTCGCCGACGATCACATCCGACGCACCGATGTCGATCTTGAAGCGCACGAGCTCGCCGCCGGCAATCCGTGCGACGACCACGAAGCGGAGGCCCCCGCCGGGCGGGCCCTCCAGGGGCGCCGGCGGAGACGCCAACTCATACGAGAGCAGGTCGGCGAGGTCTGTGCCAAAGGCGTCGGCGATCAGGCTGGGCGCAGCCCCGATCGTCGAGGCGATCCGCAGATCGATGTCCTCGGTGAAGCGCGCCTCGTCTGGCCGCCGGAGCTGGTTGGCGTAGCCTCCTTTGACCACCCAGGAGTCCTTCGGCGCGGATACGAGGAGACGCGCCAGAAGTCGGTCGATCGCCACCACGAGCTGGATCCGGCGCGCTGGCACTCCCGCCGCCTTTGCCTCTCGGTTCATACGTCCGAGGAGGCGCTGGACGCTGTTCCCCTCTTGGAGGTATGGATCGATCACAGGGCGCCGGCGAAGAGCGGATCGGCTCGCAACCGCTCGATGTCCGACGAGCGAAGAAGGCCTCGCCCTTTCGCCTCCTTCGCCGCTGCCTGCATCTGATCGGGATCGGCGCCGGCGCGCGCCGCATCAGTCAAGGCGCGGATTGGTGTGCTGATCCAGAGGCCATCGCGGAGCATACGTTCCCGCTCGGCTCCGAGCCTGGACCGATGGAGACGGAGACCGGGACGCGGAGCCAGCCGCGATGACTCGGGGATGGTCATGTGGATCTCGGACGGGATGAGATCTCCCAACCCGAGCAGAGACAGGGCGGTCTCATGGCTGAATGTCCCGAAAGGCGCGAGCGTCTGAAGCGCGTAGAGCTCGTCGTTCGGATCAGCCGGCCACATCGAGAATCGCCACAGGCCATGAGCCGCGTGCTCCAGTTCGCCGATCTGGGCGCGGTGCAGGAGTGCACGTCGACTCAGGCCACGTTCGGCGGCCTGGCGCGTGGTGAAATAGCCGCGCTGCTCGCCCGCGAGTCGGAGAAGGTGGGAATAGGCCATGCGCGAATGTTACCTCGCACGTAACAATGACGCAAGTTCCAGCAGTGGTGCATTTGGTAAACCCTGCTCGAAGCGTAACTTCGCTGCTTGACAATGGCGATGGATGCGTTATCGTATATCTTAACGCATGTATCGCAGGTATTCAGCCATGGTGGAGCGCTACTACACGATCAAGGAAGCCGCCGAGCGACTCCGGGTCAGCCACGACACGATCAGTCGGCTGATCGGCAGCGGGGAGCTGCCGGCCATTCGCGTATCGCAGCGCCTGTATCGCATCCCGACCCCGGCGCTGGATCGCTACGAGTCGGGTCTCCCGGTGGCGCACCGGCGGGTCGTTCATCGCCGGGTCGCCCTGGGGATCGTGTTTGGCGCAGGCGAGAGCGCGCGCGATCTCGAGCCGGCCTGAGCGAGACAGGTGCGCTGCAGCCAGGACAAGTGCGCCGAGTACCTGTCGGGCGTTGGCGCACTCCTCGAGCGGTTCGGCGCCACCCTGGACCTGCCCGATGGCACCGAACTTGAGCTCCTCGAAGAGGATGACGGGACGCTCAGCTTCGAGATCGTGGGCAGCCTGCCCGATGGCACCCACCCGGCCCTGGCGAGGCTCGCGGTCCGCGAGGGGTTCCGGCGCATCTCCCCCGATCTCTACGAACGCTCGCGCTACGAGTACGAGCTCGTCGATGTGGCGCGGGACTTTCGTCGGGCGTTCCACCTGCATTTCCCGGAGTGGTTCGGGCGACGGTTCCTGGTGGTGGTGCACGAGCACAGTGAACGGCCGATCGGCCACGTCGCCTGCGATCACTACGCGGGGCGGCCCATGGAGGATGCCTTCGCAGGGGTGACGAACCTCATGGATGCCTGGACAGCCGAACCGCCGGAGTGCGGGGCGCTCACGTGCCTCGAGTAGCTACATCGAGGTGTACGTCCCGGAGCCGGGAGGGAGCGTGAACTGAGCATCCTTTGGGTGCTCGGGCGACGATTCGTGGTGTCGCCGGGCACCACTTGTTCTCCTTTACGAGCCGGGAATCGCCCCGTCACGGGGGCTCCGGTTCGGCTCGGGGTGGTCGACATCTCCCACGGCTGGTACCATCCGGTCATTGATGCGTCGCCACGAACTGCCTAGGTTGTTCCCCAGCAGCCTGGGCGCGACGCCATCTTCTTGACTCTCACGCCCCTGCCGCCCGGTTAACGACGCGTCGTCGAACCGGAAACGACAAAGGCAAACCCGGTGTGAGCCGGGGACGCAAAGCCACGGGACTGGTTGCTCACCCTTCCAGTTAGCCGGGTTGCCGAATCGGCGGCAAGGAGGTCTCGACCTATGCGGATCAAGTCCGTACTCAAGCACAGCGCGCAGGCGCTAGCCGAAGGCTCGCTGATTGCACTCCTCGTTGTCGGCCTCATGGCCGGCTCCGTCTTCGCCGCCAAGCCCGCGGGGGCCGGCCAGGGCAAGCCCGGCGGCGGCTCGGGAACGGGCACCATCAGCCTAGCCTTGATGGACGGGGCGGCCGAGGCGCATTTCGCGGCCCGGGTCACGTTCAACGTCTCGACGACGGCAACAGCCTATCCCTACGTCCACCTGATGTGCAGCCAGAACGGCTCGCTCGTCGCGGAGGGAAGGCAGGGATTCTTCCCGACAGCCCTGGGCAATGAGTGGTTCTACCTCGGCCCGACACCAGCCTGGCAGAGCGGGGCGGCTGACTGCACCGCGAATTTGGAGAAGTACACGAGCAAGGGCTGGTCGGTTCTCGGCTCGACCACCTTCCACGTCTACGAATAACCGCCTGAGGCGTCGGGGCACCTGGAGCGTTCCAGGCAGCCGCCAACGTCATCGAACCAGGAACGACGCCCCGGCCCAGGCCGGGGCGTCGTGATGCCTGAGTCGTCGAGAGCGTCGCAAAGCGAAGAGCCCCGGCGGTGCCGGGGCTCTTCGCTACGAGGGAACGTCGGGTCCGC
>JAUSJS010000058.1 GCA_030647575.1 Candidatus Limnocylindrales bacterium
GCCGGCACCGACCCTGCCGGGACCCACCATGCCGGCACCGCCGACGCCGCGGCACCGAGCGCCGGGACCTCCAGCCCAGAGGTCGTGCCCGTCATGAAGGTGAGTCGCGCGCGCGCCACGACCTCCGACGTCCCGCGCCGACCGGCGCGCCCGAAGGCCGCGACGGCTGCGGCCCCCGAACCGTCGGCCTCGCCCAGGACGGAGGCCAGGGCTACTGCCGAGCGCGCCACTCGCCCGGCCAACGTGGAGATCCATCAGGGCGGGGCCGACTCGGTCGCCGCCGACACCGTCACGATCACCCAGGGCGGCGTCACCACCGTCAACGCCCGCAGCGTCGAGGTGCGCCAGGGTGGCATCGCCAACGCCCGGGCGGACGACATCACGGTCAGCATGGGCGGCATCGCCCTGGCCCGCGCGGATCGCGTTTCGGTCGAGATGGGCGGCCTCGGCATCTCCTTCGCGCGCGAAGCCCATCTGACCCAGGGCGTGGCGCGCTCGGTAATCGCCCAGGACGTCCGGATCGATCAGGGCCTGGTCGGGACGGCGCTCGCAGGACGGGTCACGTTCGAGCGGCCGGCCGGCGTCTTCCTGCTCGTCGCTGGACGCGTCGAAGGCCCGGTCAAGGCTCTCCTGGACTGGCGCGGCGCGCTGGCGTTCGGGGCCGCCTTCGGTCTCGTGGCCGGGCTCCTTCGCCGCCGCTGATCGACCTCGGCCGGAAGCCGGGCCGGCGCGGCCGTGGCGGCGACCTTCGAGCGGCCCCCCCGAGGGACGGCCGTGGGATCGGCGGGTAGCTGCGCCGGCCGGTCGGGAGCGTCTCTGCGCACTCGACATAGCGGAACATACCTATGGGGACTACAAAGGCCGATCTGACACTCGTTCGGCGGGTCCGACCACCACGTCGAGCGGCTGCCTGAGCGTGGGGGGCAGCGAACGGCGGGGATTGCGACCGTGAAACCCGCGGAATCAGGCGTCGTCGGCGTCGCGACCGGCCATTGCAGTCCGGGTATGGATGTTCCGCCGTTTGGTCTCGGCCGGGGCCGCCTTCGGTCTCGTGGCCGGGCTCCTTCGCCGCCGCTGATCGCCCTCGCCCGGAGGCCGGTCCGGCCGTTGGCGATATACTCGGCGCCACCCGGACCCGCCGACCCGCAACCAGGAGCCGTCAACCCGTGATCGATCCCTCCGCGCGCGTCCATGCGACTGCGGACCTCGAGGATGGCGTGACCGTCGGGTCGGGGACCAGCATCTGGCATCGCGCGCAGGTACGGACTGGCGCGCGTATCGGGCGCGACTGCGTGATCGGCCGGGATGTCTTCATCGACGAGGGCGTCTCGCTTGGCGACCGGGTCAAGATCCAGAACGGCGCGCTGGTCTATCACGGCGTGATCGTCGCCGATGGCGTGTTCATCGGCCCGGGCGCGATCCTGACCAACGACCGCCATCCCCGGGCGATCACCTCGACCGGTGACCTCGCCCGGGCCGCGGACTGGACCGTCAGCCCGATCCACCTCGCCGAAGGCTCGTCCATCGGGGCCGGCGCCATCGTCGTCGCGGGTTGCGACGTCGGGCGGTTCGCGATGGTCGGTGCCGGAGCGATCGTGACCCATGACGTCCCAGCCCACGCCCTGGTCGCCGGCAACCCCGCCCGTGTGCTCGGCTGGGTCTGCGCCTGCGGTCAGAGGCTGCACGACTCGACGGGCCACCCGGCGCCGGCGACCCGCGAGCGCTACGCCATCGACCCCGAGCTGACCTGCCCCGTCTGCGGACGCCACTACGCGTTCGTTGGCGACGACGGGACGCTCCAGGAACAGCGGGGTCCGGCCATCACCCAGGGAGCCACAGCATGATCCCGATCGCACGCCCAGACCTCGGCCCTGAAGAGGTCGCCGCCGTCACCGAAGTCCTGTCCAGCGGGATGCTGGTCCAGGGCCGCAAGGTCGCCGAGCTCGAGAGCCTGTGGGCCGAGTTCGTCGGTGTCCGCCACGCCGTCGCCATGGCCAATGGGACGCTCGCCCTGATGTCGATCTTCAGCGGCATCGGCCTCGAGCCGGGCGACGAGGTGATCACCGTCTCGCACACCTTCGCCGCGACGGCCAACGCGATCCTGTACACCGGCGCCACGCCGATCTTCATCGACATCGAGCCGGACACCTACCTGATCGACGCCAAGCGGATCGAGGCGGCGATCACCCCGCAGACCCGGGCGATCTGCCCGGTCCATCTCTTCGGGCTGGTCGCCGACATGGACATGATCCAGGCGATCGCCGATCGGCACGGCCTGGCGGTGATCGAGGACGCCTGCCAGGCGCACGGGGCAACGTTCCGTGGGCGCAAGGCGGGCAGCTTCGGGCACGGTGCGTTCAGCCTTTACGCGACCAAGAACATGACGACCGCCGAGGGCGGCTTCGTGACCACCAACGACGACAAGCTGGCCGACTGGCTGCGGCTCCATCGAAACCAGGGGATGCGCACCCGCTACCAGTTCGAGACGCTCGGCTACAACTTCCGGCTCACGGATCTGGCGGCCGCGATCGGGCTCGCCCAGTTTGCCAAGCTGGAGCGGAACACGGCTCGTCGGCAACAGATCGCCGCTCGGTACGACGTGGCGTTCGAGGACCTGCCGGTCCGCCTCCCGATCACGCCGGACGGCCGGACCCACGTCTTCCACCAGTACACGGTCGACGTCGGCGAAGCACGCGACGCGATCGTCGCGGATCTGCGAGCGGCGGGGATCGGGGCGGACATCTACTACCCGATCCCGGTCCATCGGCAGGCCTACATCCTGGAGCGCGGGCTCTACGCGGACCTGCCGGTGACCGACGCGGCGGCCGCCCGGACGCTCGCCCTGCCGATGTTCCCGGGCTTGACGGACGCCGAGCAGGGCCAGGTCATCGACGCCTTGCGGGCCGCCGTGGCGCGGCACGTCGGCGCGCCCACCGCCGACCGCCCGACCGCCGGAGTCGCCGCTCCATGACCGACGCCTGGCGCCCGGCGGGGGCGCGTGAGCTCCGGCTCGGCCTCGCCGGGCTGGGCTCGATGGGGCGGAACCACCTACGGATCCTTTCGAACCGACCCGGGACGCGGCTCGCCGCGGTGGCAGATCCGGTCCCTGACGTGCTGGCGGCCGCGATCGCCGGCTCCGGCGCCCGGGGCTTCGCCGATCCGCTGGCGATGATCACCGATGGCGAGCTCGACGGCGTCGTCATCGCCGCGCCGACCAACGCGCACCTGCCCCTGGCCCTCGCCGCGATCGAGTGCGGCATTCCGGTGCTCGTCGAGAAGCCGCTGGCCGGTACCGTCGAGGATGCGCTGCGCATCGTCCGTGCCGCCGCCGAGCGGAGCGTGCCCGTTCAGGTCGGTCACGTCGAGCGGTTCAACCCCGCGGTGCTGGAGCTCGGCCGCCTCCTCGGCGCCGGCTGGCTGAGCACGGTCTACGCGATCGTCAGCCGCCGCGCTGGTCCATTTCCGGCCCGGATTCGCGACGTCGGAGTGACCATCGACCTCGCGACCCACGACGTCGACATCCTGTCGTGGATCGCGGGCGAGCGGCCCACCCGGGTCTTCGCCGAGCTGGCCCAGCGCAAGCACGCCGACCACGAGGATCTGCTCTTCGGCCTGCTCCACTTCCCCTCCGGGGCGACCGGCATGCTGGACGTCAACTGGCTGACCCCGGCCAAGCGGCGCCAGCTGGTGGTCGTGGGCGAGGAGGGCATGTTCGAGCTCGACTACCTGACCCAGCGGCTGACCTTCACCCGCTCGGACGTCGGCCATCCCCAGATGATCGGCGGCTATGCGTCGACCTTTAGCGGAGAAGTGGCCGAGCTGCCGGTGGCGAACGCCGAGCCGCTCGGTGCCGAGCTCGATGCGTTCATCGGGGTCATCCGTGACGGTTCCACGCCGGTGATCAGCGCGGTCGACGGGTTGTGGGCCGTGGCGGTGGCCAGCGGGCTGCTTCAGGCCGGCAAGGAAGGCCGACCGGTCGATCTCACCACGCTGTCTGAGAGGCTTTCGTCCAAATGACCATCACGACACGGCCGAGCCGCAGTGGGCCCAGCCTGCTCGGCGGGTCCATCGATGTCCCCGTCAACCCCTGCCAGCACGAGGCGCCGCGGTCGGTGCAGTCGTGGACGGGCGAGCCGGGCACGGTCGGTTCCGTGGCCCTCGTCGGTGCCGGAAAGATGGGGCTGCCCCTGGCGGCCCAGTTCGCGGGCCACGGCTGGCAGGTCACGGCGGTCGACGTGAACCCGGCGGTTGTCGACGCGATCAACGAGGGTCGCTCGCACGTGGCCGAGGAGCCCGGGCTGGTCGAGGCGGTCGCCGAGGCGCACGCGTCGGGTCGCTTGCGGGCGACGACGAACGGAACGGAGGCGGCGAGGTCCGTCGATGTCGTTGTCGTGATCGTTCCGGTCATGCTGAACGATCGTCAGCAGCCGGACTACCGCTACATGGACGCCGCCGTCGAGGCGGTCGGGCCGGGTCTGCACCCTGGGTCGCTGGTCGTCTTCGAGACGACCTTGCCGGTCGGCGACACGCGGGGCCGGTTCACGCCGGCGCTGGAGGCGGCGAGCGGGCTCAAAGTCGAGGACGACCTGTTCGTGGCGTTCTCGCCGGAGCGGCTGCTCTCCGGGCACGTCTTCCAGAACCTGGCGACGTATCCGAAGCTGGTCGGTGGGATCGGGCCGGCGTCGACCGCACGCGCGGCCGCCTTTTACGCCTCGGTCCTCGATGCCGAGGTGGTGGCCATGAGCAAGGCCGAAGCCGCCGAGTTCGCCAAGCTGGCCGAGACGACCTACCGAGACGTCAACATCGCCCTGGCCAACGAGTTCGCCAACTACGCCGAGCGGGTGGGCGTCGACATCTTGGAGGTCATCAGCGCGGCCAACAGCCAGCCGTACAGCCACATCCACCAGCCGGGGATCGGCGTCGGCGGGCACTGCATCCCGGTCTACCCGCATTTCCTGCTCAGCCGGGCGCCCGAGATGACCCTGGTCGATGCCTCGCGCAAGGCCAACGACGGCCAGGTCGACCGGGCGATCGCCACGCTCGAGGGCGCGCTCGACGGCCTTGAGGGCGTCGAGGTGCTGGTTTTGGGGCTTACCTACCGCGACGGGGTCAAGGAGCTCGCGTACTCTCGGGCGATTCCGTTGATTGACGGGCTGCATGCCCGGGGCGCTCGGGTGTTGGCGTTCGACCCGCTGCTCGACGCCGGCGAGGTCGTCCAGGTCGGCGCGGTGCCGTGGCCGTGGGGGAGTGCTGCGCCGTCGGTCCGGGCGATCGTCACCCAGACCGCGGACCCGGCGTGGGCGTCCCTGGATCCGGCCTGGTTCGCGGAGCTCCGGGTGGTGCTCGACGGCCGTAACTCGCTAGGGGATTTGGCGCTGCCGGCTGGCATCGACTACCACGGGATCGGGGTTCCCAGCCGAACCGGCGGGTAGCCTCCAGCCTCGGAGCGATCAGCGCGACCTACGACCCGGTCGGCCGCCTGGCGACATCCAGCGGCGCGCTTCGGGGGTGGCCGTCCACACGCGGTCAACTGTAACTTGACACGGCGGATTCCCCGCGGCTACTCTGCGCGTGGACCGAAGGGGCGGACAACCCGCGGGTTCGCGTCCCACAGGGCGAAGCCCAGGCGCCACGGAGGCCGTAGAACCTATCGCCTGAACTGAACCGGCGACACAGAGGTTTCTGCTGTTAGGGGACACGGTGCAGTTTCGGTGGGCGCCAAGCCGACGAGCGGCCAGTAAGCACGGGGGTCGCCGGCTCTCGATGGTGATGGCTTGACAGACCAGATCGAGATGGCTGTACAGGCCAGATGAGAACGACCACGATCACGGAGGCCAAGAATCGGCTCAGCGCGCTGATCGACCAGGTGCAGTCGGGCGAGAGCATCATGATCCTGGAACGTGGGCGACCGGTCGCTCGCCTTGAGCCAGTCGCTGGACACATCGATGCGACCGGCCGCCTCGCGCGGCTCGAGCGTGCCGGCGTCGTCCGGATTGGGGAGGCAGCTGCGCCACTCGAGCTGCTGCGCCAGCCCGCGCCGGAGCTGGCACCCGGCGCCAGTGCTGCCGCGGCGGTCATCGACCAGCGGCGCACCGGTCGATGAGGTTCTGGGATAGCTCGGCCCTCGTCCCGCTACTCGTCAATGAGTCCTCCAGCCAGGCCGTCCTGGTCGAATACGAGCGCGACCCGGAGGTCGTCGCCTGGTGGGGGACCGAGCTTGAATGCGTCTCTGCCCTCGCCCATCTTGAACGCGAGGGCATCCTGACCGCGGCGGGAGTGGTCGACGCCCTCGAGCGGCTCGACGCGCTCTCGCTGGCCTGGCGCGAGGTCCAGCCGGTTGCGCGGGTTGGGCAGATCGCGGTGCGCGTGCTCCGGGTCCATCCGCTACGCGCCGCCGACGCCCTTCAGCTGGGCGCTGCCATCGTCGCCGCGGAGGAGCAACCCTCCACGCTCCCGCTCGTCACGCTCGACGAGCGGCTCGCCCAGGCTGGCCAGCGTGAGGGCTTCGTGATCGTCCGACCGGATCGAGCCGCCTGAAGGCGAGACGGCAGAACCCGCCCCCGTCCTCCGCCCGCTACTCTCATGGGGTGCGCATCGTCAGCGTCGTCGGGACGCGGCCGCAACTGATCAAGGCCGCCGCGCTGTCCCCGGCCCTGCGCGCGCGGCACGAGGAAATCCTCGTGGACACCGGTCAGCACTACGACGATGCGATGGCCGGCAGCTTCTTCCGCGAGCTTGGGCTGGCCCAACCGGACCACGCGCTTGGGGCGGGCGGCGGCTCGCACGCCGAGCAGACCGCCGCGATGCTCAGGGGACTCGAGCCGATCCTGACCGACCGGCAGCCGGACGTGGTCCTCGTCTATGGCGACACCAACTCCACCCTGGCCGGCGCCCTCGTGGCCTCGAAGCTGGGGTTGCCGGTCGCGCATGTCGAGGCCGGCCTTCGGAGCTTCGATCGGCGGATGCCCGAGGAGATCAACCGGGTCGTCGCCGATCACCTCTCGCGCTGGCTCTTCGCGCCGACGCCGACGGCCGTCGACAACCTGCGCGCCGAGGGAATTCAGGACGGTGTCGTGCTGGTGGGCGATCTCATGCAGGATCTGGCCGCTCGGGTGGGCCGGGAGGTCGTGGACGCTGGGGCGCTGCGCGACGTGCGCCTGCGTCTCGCTGAGTCGTCCGAGGGGATCGATCTGGAGCCGGGCGCCTATCTCTTCGCGACCGTTCATCGGGCCGAGAACCGCGAGCCTGACGCCCTCCGGGCCTGGACCGCCCTCCTTCGGCGCGTCGCGAGCCCGGAGCGGCCGGTGATCCTGGCGATCCATCCAGGCACGCGCCTCGCCCTGGAGCGCGCGGGGATCAGGCTGGCGCCGGACGTGCGCCTCGTGGAACCGCAGGGCTATCGGACGTCACTCACGCTGCAGATGCACGCCTCGGCCGTCCTGACCGACTCGGGCGGGGTTCAGCGAGAGGCGGCCTGGCTGGGTGTTCCGTGCCTGATATTGCGCGACACGACCGAGTGGGTCGAGGCCGTCGCCGACTCGGGTGGTCGAATGGTCGTGGTCGGCCTCGATGCCGACAAGGCGATCGACGCCCTGGCAAGGCTCTCGCCTCGAGATCGCGCGTCCGAGCTCGCCCGCGAGCGCACCCGCGCATTCGATCTCGCGCCGGCCGGCGCAGCCGATGCCATCGTCGCGGCTCTGGAGCGCGAGGCGTGACTACACAGCCTGGCTCGCGGCCGCTGCGCGTCGTGATGTTCGTCTACAACGACGTCAGCCGTGACTCCCGGGTCCTTCGCGAGGCCGCGAGCCTGGTCGCCGCCGGCCACACGGTTACGATCATGGGCCGCCCCAGCGATCCCGAGGACCTCGAGGTCGGCACCGAGCATCGCGACGGATTCCGGATCGTCCGCGTCCCGGTCCCTCGCGCTTGGCGCGTCTGGCGACGACGAATCCGATTCCCGTGGCGGACCGGGCGCTGGATCGCCTGGCGAATGTCCACCGCGCTGCGACGCGGCCCGGCCGGCCTGCCGACCGTGATCCTGTTCGTGTTCGTGGCGCTGGCCATGGCGATGTTGACGGTCGTCCGACTGGCCCTCGTGCTGCTCGGCCGGTCGCACAAGCGGACGAAACGCGACCCCTCCTTCGACTGGCTGATGCGTTGGCGGTTCAGCGTTCTCAGTTGGGCGGATGCGGCCGCTGCTGCGGCTCCCCAGGCCGACGTTTACCACGGCCACGATCTGACCGGCCTGCCCGCGGCGGTCCGCGCGAAGGGACGGCGCGGTGGGCTCGTCGTCTACGACAGCCACGAACTGTTTCTCGAGTCGGGTTCCAACGCATCACGACCGAGGTGGGCAAAGTTGATCCTCGGAAGACTCGAGCGTCATCTTGCAGCGCAGACGACTGCCCTCGTGACGGTCAATCGGACGCTCGGGCAGATCCTGGCCAAACGGTTCTCCGCACAGCGGGTCGTGGTCGTACACAATTGCCCGCCGCGCTGGAGCCCGCCGCCGTCACCTGTGGATCTATTGCGACCGGCGGCTGGCATTTCGGCCGATACCCCGGTCGTGCTGTATCACGGCGGATTCACCCGGGATCGCGGGCTGCTGGAACTCGCCGATTCGATGCTTGAGCCGGGGCTCGACGCCGTCCACCTCGTCTACCTCGGGTACGGTCCGCTTGATGGCGACCTGAAGGCGCGCGCCGAGGAGGCGCGTTCCGGGGGTCGGATCCACGTGCTCGCCGCAGTCGCCCCGGACGTGCTCCCCGAATGGGTTGCCGCGGCGGACGTCGGCGCGATGCCGAACCAGCCGAGAACGGAGAACGAGCTGCTGTCGACGCCGAACAAGCTGTTCGAGAGCCTGGCCGTGGGCTTGCCGGTCGTTTCCAGCGACTTCCCGGAACGTCGGGCCATCGTCATGGACGATCCGGCCGGCCCACTCGGCGCGGTGTGCGATCCCACGGATGTCAAGGCCATCGCGGCGGCGATCCGTTCGATCCTGGACCTGGGTCCCGAGGAACGGGAGGCGCTTCGGGCGCGTTGCCTGCGTGCGGCACACGAACGCTGGAACTGGGAGACCGAGTCGGCGCGCCTGGTCGCGCTCTACGACTCGCTGGCGCTCGAGCTGGCGGGCTCGCGGACCGGGGAGGCGGTCGCCGCAGGCTGATCCGCGCCCACGCTCGGGCTCGGGCGGCCGAGGCGCTCCACCTGCAGACCGGCCGCCTGTGCCGACTCGACGTCCACCACGGCGCGGGTGTCGTAGACGAGCGTGCCGCGCATGGCCGAAGCCAGCGCC
>JAUSJS010000082.1 GCA_030647575.1 Candidatus Limnocylindrales bacterium
CGCGCTCGCGGCCGAGCCGCCGGTGATGCTCATGGACGAGCCCTTCGGGGCCGTGGACCCGATCGTCCGGGAACGGCTGCAGAACGAGTTCCTGCGCCTCCAGGAGGGGCTGGCGAAGACGATCCTCTTCGTCACCCACGACATCGACGAGGCGATCAAGATGGGCGACCTCGTCGCGGTCATGAAGTCCGGCGGCCACCTCGCCCAGTACGGCCCACCGTCGGAGATCCTGGCCGCGCCGGCCGACGAATTCGTGGCTCGCTTTGTTGGCGCAGATCGAGGCCTCAAGCGGCTGTCGCTCAGCCGAGTCGGCGACCTGGAGTTGCGCCCAGCCGTGACCGCCCAACCCGGCGACGAGGCGGCCGAAACGCGTCGACGAGTCCTTGACGACGCGTTCCCGTACCTGCTGCTGGTCGACGAGGCGCGCCGGCCAATCGGTTGGATCGATCCCGATGGCCTGCTGGCCGGCGGCCGCCTGACCGAGGCGATGGCGACGCCGATGTCGCCGCTCTTCAACCGGCGGGCGACCCTCAAGGATGCGCTTTCACTGCTGCTCGATTCCGACGTGCAGGCGGGCATCGTCGTCGACCGCCACGGGGCGACGCTGGGCATCGTCACAGCCGACATGATCGCCGACCGGATGCGCGGCGGCGACCACGTCGTGGCCGCCGAGCCGTTCCCGGGCGAGGAGCCGGAACCGGAACCGAAGCCGGATGTCGAGGACGAGCTCCGCGCCGAGGCCGCCACGGGATGAATTGGGCCTGGATCTCCGGCAACGTCGGGGCGATCGCCGATGCAGCGCTCGACCATGTCGTGCTGACCGTGCTCGCCGTCGGGATCGGCTTCGCGATCTCGCTTCTGTTCGCGCTGCTGATCCACCGTGACCGGCGCTTCTACGGCCCGATCAGCGGCCTGACCGGCGTGCTCTACACGATCCCGAGCCTGGCGTTGTTCGGCCTGCTCGTCCCGATCACCGGCCTGAGCCTGGTCACGGCCGAAATCGGCTTGATCAGCTACACCTTGCTGATTCTGACCAGGCACATCGTGGCCGGATTCGATGGCGTACCCCGTGACGTGGACGAGGCGGCCGCAGGCATGGGCTATGACTCGCGCCGTCGGCTGCTCCGCATCGATCTGCCGTTGGCGATCCCGCTCATCGTCGCCGGTCTGCGAGTCGCGACCGTCACGACCATCGGCCTGGTGATGGTGACCGCGCTGATCGGTGAGGGCGGGCTGGGCCAGCTGATGCTGCGAGGCTTCAACTTCCGCAACTACACGGCCGTCTATGTCGGGGCCATCGTCACGGTCGCAATCGCCGTGGTCGCCGACCTGGCGCTCATCACCGCCGGGCGCCTGGCGACCCCGTGGACCAGGTCGCGCTGACATGGAGCTGATCGGCGAGGTCGCGGCCTGGTTCGGTGACCCGACCAACTGGGCAGGAACGCCCGGGATCCCAAACCGAATGTTCGAGCACGTCTGGCTCTCCGGCCTCGCGGTCCTGGTCGGTACTGCCGTCGCCCTGCCTCTCGGCCTGGCCATCGGCCACACCGGTCGTGGCGCCTTCCTGGCGGTCACCGTCGCCAATCTCGGCCGTGCCCTGCCGTCCTATTCGCTGCTGTTGATCTTCTTCACCTTCTTCGGCATCGGGTTCGCGACTGCCTTTCCTGCCCTCCTGGCGTTGACCATCCCACCGATCCTGACAAGCACGCACATCGGTGTGAAGGAGGTGGATCGCGACATGGTCGAGGCCGGTCGGGGCATGGGCATGACCGAGGTTCAGCTGCTCCGGCGGGTGGAACTACCGATGGCGCTGCCAGTGATCATCGCGGGCATCCGCACCGCGGCCGTTCAGGTGGTAGCGACGGCGACGCTGGCTGCCCTCGTCGGTGGGGGCGGGCTCGGCCGCTTTATCGTGGACGGGTTTGCGCTTCAGCGGGACGACCGGCTCGTTGGCGGCGCGATCCTTGTGGCGGCGCTTGCCCTCGCCACGGAACGGCTGTTCACCGTGCTGGAACGTCGGCTGATCTCGGCTGGGCTCCGCGCGGTCGTCGCCACGAAGCCCCTGTCGGTTGGTCCGTTCGCCAAGTCTGGCTCGCCAATCGCACCGTGAGGATTGGACCGGCTGCGCCGGCCACAGCCCGGTAATCCATGTCACAGCCTGTTCATATGACCGCTGGTATATTCCCGACCTGCCTCGGGGCGCCGTTGCCTGACGGTGCCGAGGCAACAGCCAAGGAGGACCCATGCGGAACTTCCGCACTGCGACTCTCGGGGCGACGATGCTGGCGCTGCTTCTCGGTGCCTGCACGTCGGGTGGGAGTGGCTCAAGCGCGTCCACGGCGGCCAGCGAGCCGCCCGCCAGCACCGCGCCCTCGGTCGAGTCATCGGCCGAGGCGAGTGCCGGCCCATCCATCGCTTCGACCCTGGTGCTGGGCGGCCCGCCCGAATGCCCGGAGAGGCCCTTCTGCCTGGTTGGTCTCGAGAAGACCTACGGCCTCAAGTTCAAGGAGTTCACGCCCCTCGATGCCGGCGGACCGCTGACCGTCCAGGCATTGACCGGCGGCCAGATCCAAGTCGGGCTCCTGTTCACCTCGGATCCGGCGATCGCCGTCAACGGCTTCGTCCTGCTCCAGGATGACAAGCAGCTCCAGCTGGCCGACAACCTGATCCCGGTCGTGCGCAAGGAGGTGGCCGTCGCGAATCCCCTTGTCGCCGACACTCTCAACGCGGTGATGGCCAAGCTCAGCCAGGCCGAGCTGACCGAACTCAACAAGGCCGTCACGATCGACCTGACCCCGACGGCTGATGCGGCCAAGGCGTGGCTGACGAAGGTCGCCATCCCGGCCACGGGTGGCGGCAGCGGCAGCCTGACGGTCGGTTCGACCAACTTCTACGAGCAGGAGATCCTCGGGGAGATCTTCGCACAGGCCCTGGAGGCCAACGGCTTCACCGTCGAGCGCAAATTCCAGCTCGGCAACCGGGAGATCGTCTTCCCGGCGCTCGAGTCGGGGGAGATAGACATCCTGGCCGAGTACGCCGCGACGGCCCTCGAATTCGTCAACGGCGGCGCCGGCCAGGCAAGCACCGATCCGGCCGCGACCTCCGCAGCGTTCGTCACCGCGCTCGAACCGAAAGGTCTCGTCGCGCTCGAATACGCCGAGGCGACCGACCAGAACGGCTTCGTCGTGACCAAGGCGACGGCCGACCAGTACGGACTCGTGACGATCGGCGACCTGGCAAAGCCGGCGTCGTAGCCCTCAACCCTCGTAGACGCGAACGAACCCCCGGCCCCCGCCGGGGGTTCGTCGATTCAGGCCGTCAGCGTCGATTCAGTCGAAGCGCCGCCGCGCCGCGAGCTTGCGCGACCGCCGGATCCCAAGCCGGTGCAGGATGTAGCGAGCCACGACGCGGAGCGTCGACAGCCCGTAGACCACGCTCCGCCGGAAGCCGACCGACGATGCCTCCTCGAAATAGCGGGTCGGGACCGCGATCTCGCCAATCCGCGTGGCCATGCCAGCCGCGAGGACCTGCGCGATGAGCTCCTGATCGAATACGAAGTCATCGCTGTTGAGCTCGTACGGCACGGTCTCGAGCAGGTGGCGGCTGTAGGCGCGCAGCCCGGTGTGGTACTCCGACAGGCGGAGCCCGAAGGCCAGGTTCTCGATCTTGGTCAGGACGCGATTGCTGATGTACTTCCAGCGCGGCATGCCGCCGGCGAGCGGGTCACCCAGGAAGCGGCTGCCCAGCATCAGGTCGCGCGAACCGTCGGCGATCGGCGCGATCAGGGCGGGGATCCGCGTGGCGTCGTACTGATAGTCGGGGTGGAGCATGACGACGATGTCGGCGCCGGCGCCCAGGGCGGCGTCATAGCAGGTCTTCTGGTTGCCGCCGTAGCCGCGGTTCTGGCTGTGGATGATGACGTCCAGGCCGAGCTGGCCGGCGATCTCGACGGTCTCGTCGCGCGACACGTCGTCGACCAGGATGATCTTGTGGACCAGGTCGTGGGGGATGTCCGCGTAGGTTCGCTCGAGCGTCATCGCCGCGTTATAGGCGGGCATCACGATGACGACGCGCGGCCTCGGCGAGTCGTGGCCGGGAGCGTCGGTCATCTGGACGGGCTGGGCGGGCGCATCCACGGTGCGCAGCGTAACGCAGCGCACCGACCGCGCACCGGAGCGCGTGATGCCGGTATCGCGTCCTCGTGTGGGACGATACGGTCGTCAGCAACGAGGTCCACGAATGTTCGAGCGTCTCTTCGGGAATGGCCCGCAGGATCCGTCCGTCGCCGCCCGCATCCCGCCGGGCCAGTACAAGACGGACAAGTTCCCGGTCCTCCACTACGGCTCCGTTCCGCACACGGACCTCTCGACCTGGGACTTCCGGGTGTGGGGTGAGGTCGACTCGCCGTTCACGCTGACCTGGGAGCAGTTCAAGGCGCTGCCACGCAAGACCGTGAACACGGACATCCACTGCGTCACCCGCTGGAGCAAGCTCGATACGACCTGGGAGGGTGCCTCGATCCAGACCATCCTGGAGATGGCCGGGGTTCGATCGAGTGCCACCCACGTGGTCTCGCATGCCGAGCAGGGCTACACTGCCAATCTGCCGCTCTCGGTGCTCGACGATGACGACGTCCTGCTGGCCGACACCTTCGGCGGGGAACCGCTCGAGCCCGAGCATGGCTACCCGCTCCGCCTGCTGGCGCCCAAGCGCTACTTCTGGAAGAGCAGCAAGTGGATCCGGGGCCTGGAGTTCCTCGACCATGACCAGCTCGGCTTCTGGGAGCGCTACGGCTACAACAACGACGCGGATCCCTGGCAGGAAGAACGCTTCAGCGAATAGCGAATCAGTGGGCGCAGACGCAGCCGGCGTGGCCGCGAGGCATCTGCGTGCACCGGGCCTGTGCGTGCATGTGATGCCCATATCCACCGAGTCAAATGCGTAGGTCGTCGATCCTGTTCGCGCCGTACACAGGATCGACTCAAATCACAGCGAAACGGTCGACTCTGTGCGGCAGACGCACAAGGCCAGCAACTGGGGCCGGCGGAATGTCGTTTATGGTCATGCCATGCCAAGCCGGAGGCGCTCCAGGCCGGGCTCGCTCCAGGCCGGGCGCGACCGCGCCTGTGAGGCGCACTTCGCGGATATATCAGCGTGGTCGCAGCCACCTTCGTGCGGATCGCGCAGGGTTTGGGTCTCGGTCACGCTCGAATGTGGC
>JAUSJS010000083.1 GCA_030647575.1 Candidatus Limnocylindrales bacterium
CCCTTCGCAAGCTCGCGATCCTGGGGGAGGCCGCCCGGCTTGCCGACCTGCCGGCCCCGGAACGTCGCCTCCAGCTCGATCCCCGGGCGGTCGACATCCGGAGCGCAGCCCTCGGCCGGGTGGAGGCTCGGCCAATGAGACCTCGCCGGCAGCGGCCGTGACGCTGGACCGAGGCCTTGTGGATCGCGCCCTGAACCTGGACGCACGTCCCGCCACGGACTCGTCGCGTCGCGGATGACCGCTCCGGTGGCGAATCCTGCTGGCCCTGTGAGCAGTACGGGTGCGGGGAGCAGCCGGCACGACGAGCGGGCCGGCGCTCCGACCGCAGCCGGCGCTCCGACCGGCCGGCACAGACGTCGTGATCCTTACGCCGCGCAGTTCGCCCTCCGGATCGGGCTTGATTCGTGCGCGCCGCGGTGCCACTATCAGCGGACCTCACCTCGGCCCCGTATCTCGTCGACGGCGAGGCGCTGGGGAACCCGCCCGGACGCGGCAACCCGACATCGGCTCCGCCACCGCACGCGACATAGGAGGGTCCTGTCCGTGGGCGAACACATCTCGTTCGTGGTCAACGGTACGCCGCGCGAGCTGGACGTCGAGCCCAGACGGCTCCTGGTCCAGGCGCTTCGCGAGGACCTGGACCTGACCGGCACGCACGTCGGATGCGACACCAGCCAGTGCGGCGCCTGCACGGTTCAGGTGGACGGCATGGCCGTCAAGTCGTGCACGATGCTCGCCGTCCAGGCCGACGGATCCGAGATCCGCACGATCGAGGGCCTCGCCTCCGGCGACGTCCTCCATCCGCTTCAGGCCGCGTTCTGGGAGAAGCACGGGCTCCAGTGCGGCTTCTGCACCCCGGGCATGATCATGACCGCGGTAGATCTGCTCGGCCGCAACCCGGACCCGTCAGATGACGAGATCCGCCACGCCATCGAGGGCAACATCTGCCGCTGCACGGGCTACCAGAACATCGTCGCGGCGATTCGCGAGGCCGCGCGGACCATGCAGACCGGCGCCACAGCGCCGGTCGGCGCGCAGGCCTAGGGCCGAGGAGGAAACGATGGCAGTCGACGTCCTCGGGACCCCGGTCAAGCGCACCGAGGATCCCCGTTTCATCACCGGCAAGGGTCGTTATCTGGACGATATCAAGCTGACCGGGATGGTCCACATGGCCATCCTTCGCAGCCCGTACGCGCACGCCAACATCCGCTCGATCGACACCTCGGCGGCCAAGGCCATGCCCGGTGTGCTGGCCGTCATCGTCGGCGCGGACATCCCCTACAACCCGCTCCCGATGGCCTGGCCGGCCGGCGGCTCGAGCGGCATCCAGAACAACATCAATACGCCTCGAGTCCTCGCGACCGACAGCGTGAAGTGGACGGGCGAGGGCGTCGCGGCGGTCGTCGCCGAGACGCCAGAACAGGCGGTCGAAGCGCTCGAAGCGATCCAGGTCGATTGGGAGCCGCTGCCCGCCGTGGTCGACGCCGAGAAGGCGACCCAGCCGGGCGCACCGCAGCTCCACGAGAACGCCCCGAACAACGTCGTCTTCGTCTGGCCGGTCGGCGACAAGGCGGGCACGGATGCGGCAATCGAGTCCGCGGAGGTCGTCGTCCGCCAGCGGATCGTCAACCAGCGGCTCATCCCGAACCCGATGGAGGTTCGAGGCGACATCGGCTGGTACAACCCGGGCACCGACGAGTACACGATCTGGATGTCCAGCCAGACGCCGCACATCCAGCGGCTCCTGCTGACCGCGTTCGTGACCGGCATTCCCGAGCACAAGGTCCGCTGTATCAGCCCCGACGTCGGCGGCGCGTTCGGAACGAAGATCTTCTGCTACGCCGACATGGCCCTGGTCATGTTCGCCAGCAAGGCGATCGGCGGCCGGCCGGTCAAATGGGTCGAGTCGCGCCGCGAGAACTACCAGTCGACTACTCACGGGCGCGACCACATCACCTACCTCGAGGTTGCCGGCACGCGCGACGGCGAGGTGACCGGGCTCCGGGTCAAGACCTACGCCAATCTCGGCGGCCGTCTGTCGACCATCGGACCGGGAATCCCCACCACGCTCTACGGCCGGGTCCTCGCCGGGCCGTACAAGTTCCCCAACGTCTACTGCGAGGTCACCGGCGTCTACACCAATACCACGTTCGTCGACGCCTACCGCGGTGCCGGCCGGCCCGAGGCGACCTACGTCGTCGAGCGGGCGATGGACCTGTTCGCCGACGAGATCGGGATGGATCCGGCGGCCGTCCGGCGCAAGAACTTCCTGCCGCCCGACGCCTTCCCGTACGACAACCCGTCAGGGCTCGGGACGGCGGTCAATGGCGAGAAGATCTTCATCGATTCGGGCAACTACGAACCGGCCCTCAACAAGGCCCTGACGATGGTCGAGTACTACGGCCTCGAAGAGAAGAAGAAGGAGGCCCGGCGGCGGGGCAAGTTGCTCGGGGTCGGCCTCAGCACGTACATCGAAGTCTGCGGGGTCGCCCCCAGCAAATGGATCGGTGCCGTCGGCGAGGGCTGGGGCGCCGCGATGTGGGAGTCGGCCAACCTCAAGGTCCACCTCACCGGCAAGATCATCGTCACCGTCGGCACGCAGCCCCAGGGGCAGGGTCACGAGACCACCTACGCGCAGGTCGTCTCGCACGAGCTCGGGGTTCCGATGGAGGACATCATCGTCCAGCATTCGGACACCCAGGGCACGCCGTTCGGCTACGGCTCGTACGGCAGCCGGACGGCATCGGTCGGGATGACGGCCGCAGTCAAGGCCGCCGCCAAGATCCGGGAAAAGGCGAGGCACTACGCCGCGCACATGCTCGAGGCAAACGTCGGGGACATCGAGGTCGACGGGGCGAACTATCGGGTCAAGGGTTCGCCCGACAGGGTCAAGACCATCCAGGAGATCGCCTTCGCGATCGATCTCGGCTTCAGCCTCCCCGACGGCATGGAGCCATATCTCGACGAGACCGCCTATCACGACACCCCGAACTGCACCTGGCCGTTCGGGACCCACATCGCGATCGTCGAGCTCGACGAGGAGACGGGCGTCGTGGAGCTCCAGCGTTACGTCGCGGTCGACGACGTCGGCAAGAAGCTCAACCCGATGATCGTCGACGGCCAGCTCCACGGCGGGATCGCCCAGGGGGTCGGCCAGGCGCTCTGGGAGGGTGCGATCTACAGCGACGACGGTCAGCTCCTGACCGGCTCGATGCTC
>JAUSJS010000095.1 GCA_030647575.1 Candidatus Limnocylindrales bacterium
CTTTGTCAATACTCCTCTGGAGTATCTCATCGGCAAGCGACTGTCCGCGCTGGCGATCGATCGGGACTGCTCGGCATCAACGATCGCGCGCTCGGCCGCGGACCAGCCGCTCGAGGTTGCTACGGGTTTTGTGTTGCTGGAACGCACCGGCCGCCCTTGCGGGCCGACAGAGATCGCCCTTTCTCAACGGTCGAACGTCACCACCCCTGATAGTCTGGGCCGACCAATTTCGGGCGAAGCCCATTTTGACGCCGCCCACAACGAGAGCGCTGGAGGAAGCGATGCGCAGAGGAGCGTTCATATCGAGGGTCGCAATCGCGGCCGCTGCGGTGCTGGTCGCCACAGGCGTGGCAGCGGCGGCACCCGTGAGACCGGACGGAGGCGTTTCCGTCTCCGAGGGGGCCCGAGACGCCCAGCAGCACGGCGACACCGCGGGTCACCTGAACCCGGAAGGTACGAGCGAAAACGTCACGCTCGTCAGCAAGCTGAAGCTGAAGAACGCCGTGCCGGAGAAGATCGCCGACGTCGGCGTCTTCAACGGGTACGCCTACCTCGCGGCGTGGGGCGTCGTGACCTGCAAGTACAACGGCGTGCACGTGGTCGACGTGCGTGACCCGGCGGCGCCCAAGGAGGTGGCGTTCATCGTCTCCAAGGAGGGGAGCTACCCGGGTGAGGGCGTGCAGGCGCTGCACATCGACACGCCCGCGTTCGAAGGCGACATCCTCGTCACCAACAACGAGAAGTGCAAGGAGCCGGCCGGCTTCGGCGGCATGAACATCTACGACATCACCAGGCCGACCGCGCCGACGCCGCTCACCGAGGGCTTCGGCGACTCGACCGTCCCCGGCGCGGGCAAGAAGGCCGCCAACGAGATCCACAGCGTGTTCGCGTGGGACGCCGGCGACAAGGCGTACGCCGTGATGGTGGACAACGAGGAAGCGGACGACGTCGACATCGTCGACATCACCGACCCGAAGAAGCCGGTGCTGATCGCCGAGTACAACCTGGCGACAGAATTCCCGCAGATCCTGCAGGCAGCGCCGTCGAACCTCGTCGAGGTGTTCCTCCACGACATGGTCGTGAAGGAGATCGGCGGCAAGCAGGTGATGCTCCTGTCCTACTGGGACGCCGGCTACGTCGCGCTCGACGTCACGGATCCACTCGACCCGGAGTACATCGGCGACACGGACTTCACCGATCCCGATCCGGAGGCGGCCGAGAGCGGGTTCACCGTCCCGCCGGAAGGCAACGGTCACCAGTCGGAGGTGACGGGGGACAACGCCTACCTGATCGGCGCTGACGAAGACTTCGGGCCGCTCGCTGTCATCGGTCTCAATGTCAACGATACAACGGAGATCACGTCCAGCCAGGGCAGCGGCACGCAGCTTTTGCTGGACGGCCAGGTCGTCCAGGGCAGCTCGGTCTTCGTCGGCCGCGCGTGCATCGGCGATCCGGCCGTGCCCGCCGGGAACCCCGCGACGACCGACATCGCGGTGGTCGAGCGCGGCGTCTGCACGTTCACCGAGAAGGTGGCCAACGTGATCGCCGCGGGCGGCTATGACGCGGTGCTGATCTTCAACCGAACCGGCACGGACGGCGGCTGCGACGGCTCGCTCGGCATGACCGTCGAGGGCGACATCCGGACCTTTGGCGTCGCGCCGCGGGGCCAGGGCTTCGCCATCTTCGACGTCGCGTACGACAACGCGGCCTGTCTCGCCGGAACCGGCCCGTCGCGGCTCGATGTCCTGATCGGCACGGTCGGCGACACCCTGCGCTTCACAGGGAAGTTCGACGGGTGGGGCTACGTCCACCTTTTCGAGTACGAGAACAACAAGATGACCGAGCTCGACACCTACGCAATCCCGGAGGCGCACGATCAGGCCTTCGTCAGGGGCTTCGGCGACCTCTCGGTCCACGAGGTGGCGACGTCAGCCGTGCACAATGACCTCGCCTACCTGTCGTACTACTCGGGCGGCTTCCGCGTCCTGAAGATCGTCGCCAACAAGCTGGTCGAGGTCGGCCACTTCATCGACGACGGCGGCAACAACTTCTGGGGCGTGCAGGTGTTCCAGAGCGGCGGCCAGGAGTACGTCGCAGCGAGCGACCGCGACTTCGGCCTGTACATCTTCCGGTACACCGGAACGGACTGACCGACTAGCGATCAAGTTCGGGAAGGGGCCGGCCGAAGGGCCGGCCCCTTCTGCTGCACCCGTACCCCAGGTTCGTCCAACACGAACTCGGCGGGCCTCGGTATCGCAACCAACAGGTCATAGGTCGCCAGCGTCCGCAAGCGAAGCTCCGGTGCCTGTTTCATGACGGCCTCCTCAAGCCTTGGAACCGCCATGAGTCGCATGCTGCCGTCGGTCTACGCCCTGACCGTTCGGGCGTCCACATGATCACCCGCAGCGGCCTGTCGTCGCCGGTGGCGCACGGCGTGGCGCGCGCCGCGACGACGTGGGAACCTGGAGGCGCGATCAGGCGTCGACCGGGCAAGCAATCAACCTGACCAACCTTTTCGTGGTGCCTGCCAATGCCTTCCTTCGTTCGCCTCCTGGGTGTATCCGTCATCGCGCTCGTCGCGAGTGCCTGCGTCGGTCCCGGCGCCGGACCCACGTCAGGCCCGTCCGGATCGCCGATCGCGACCGGGATCGCCTACCCGGCCGGCGCGACCGATCTCGTCCTGCGCCTTCGTTACGTCGGCGGCTTCGCCCCTCCCGCCGCGCACATGCTCGACATCCCGGTGATCAGCGTGTACGGCGATGGGACCGTGATCGTGCCCGGCCCGCAGATCGAGCTCTACCCGGGTCCCGCGCTCCCCAACCTCCAGCGGGCGACGATCACCCCGGCCGGCATACAGATCCTGCTCGAGGCCGTGCGTGACGCCGGACTGCTGGGACCCGACGCCCACTACGACCTCGGTGGGATCATGGACGCCAGCTCGGCCGAGTTCACCGTCAACGCCGATGGCCGGATCCACACCGTGTCGGCGTACGCTCTGATGGAAGGCGGCGACACGCCGCAGGGCACCGACCCGGCTGTCGCCGAGGCCCGAGCGAAGCTCGCCAACTTCCAGGCACAGCTCGGCAGTCTCGAGGCGTTGCTCGGATCGGAGCTCGGTTCGTGGAGCCCGTTCCAGGCGGACGCCGTCCAGCTCCTGGTCAGCTCGAGCGCCCCCGACGACGGGCAGGGCCTGTCCCAGCAGCCGGTCGCATGGCCGCTCACGACGCCGCTAGGCGGCTTCGGCACGTCGCTGCCGGCGCTGACGCAAGGCGAGCGCTGTGGTGTCGTCTCCGGCAGCGACCTCGACCTGCTCAGGCCGCTGCTCGCGAAGACGAACACGCTGACGCCGTGGACCGATGACGGCGCATCGTTCGGCATCGCCGTCCGGCCACTGCTTCCCGCCGAGGCGGGCTGCTCGACCGCCGCCGAGTAGGCGGCCGAGCCGCCAGGCTGCGCTTCCGGGTGACGCGGCGTCAGCGCGCGTGATGCTCCCGGCGGTGCAGCCTGGCGATGAGGGCATGAAGGAGCTCGAACGCCAGCTGCGGGTGCTCCTTCAGCAGCGCACGGAACTCCCAGGCGGGCACGAGCATGCAGGTGAGGTCGTCCTCCGCAACCACCGTGGCCGTACGGCCGTGCTCCTCGATCAGTGCCAGCTCTCCGAAGAAGTCGCCGGGCTCCAGGCGCCCGATCCAGCTCTGCCCCGCCTGCTCGACCCGCGCATGCCCGCCGGTCACGAAGTACAGGTGCATGCCCGGATCGCCCTCGCGGACGACGATCTCGCCAGCCTTGTAGGTCTGGTGCTTCGCATACGCCAGGACCTTCGCGCGAACCTTTGGACTGAGGACCGAGAGCAGCGGGATCGGGACCGGGCTGTGCGAATCCATGGGACCTCCATCGCGGCGTTCTCGCCTACATCGTAGGGCCCGTGAACCCGCTTCACGCTCTCCCTGGGATGCTGGCGCAGTCCGCCGGATAGACTGCACCCGGCTATCTCCGTCATCCAGGAGCCCGCCACGGTATGTCTTCCGAGCAGCCCGTTCCCGTCGACTCGTCGAGTCGAGAACCTGCGACTGTCCGCGTCGCGATGTGGAGCGCCCGCCACCGCTGGCCGGTGGTCGGCCTGTGGTTCGCCGCCACGATCGGACTCTTCGTCGCGAGCCTGGCGATGGGCGGCATCGACGCCGGCGACGCGAACGGCGATCCGAACGACCGGCAACTCGAGGCGACCGAGGCGTACGACGTATTCAACGCCGGCGGCACGAACGATCCGTACGAGCAGCTTCTCGTGGTCATCGACGGCGGACCCGGCGCGACATCGGATCCGTCCTTCAAGGCGGCCGTAGGCGATCTCGTCAGGGACCTTCGCGACTCGCAGGTCGAGATCGAGGGGACCGCGACGCCGACGTTCGATGAGCTCCTCAACCCATTTGAGGTCCCGCCAGAAGCCGGCCTCATCTCCGCCGATGGGACCACCGTTCGGCTCGTCACCCGCATCCCGGGCGATGACGAGCGGGTCCAGGCCCTCCTCGAACCGGTCCTCCCGATCGTCGACGCCACGCGGGCGGCCCATCCCGAGCTGACCATCCACGTCGTCAGCAGCACGTTCATCAACGACGATATCAACGAGCTGATCTCGACCGGCCTGGACGACTCGCTGAAGCTGACCCTGCCACTGACCTTCATCATCTTGCTCTTCGCGTTCGGGGCGATCGTCGCGTCGGTCGTGCCGCTGGTGCTCGCAGTTACCGCCCTCCTGGCGGCGTTCGGGATCCTCGGCATCTACAGCCAGACGGTCGGGCCGGTCAGCCCGAATGCAACCCAGCTCATCGTGTTGATCGGGCTGGCCGTCGCGGTCGACTACTCGCTGTTCATGATCACCCGCTTCCGGGTGGAACGGCGGAACGGCCGGGATCGAGGCAAGGCGATCGAGGTCTCGAGCAGCACGGCCGGACGGGCCGTCTTCTTCTCCGGGCTGGCGGTGATGATCTCGCTGGCCGGCCTGGTGACGCTCGGCGTCTCGCTCTTCACCTCGATGGCGATCGGGACGATCTCCGTGGTCCTCGTCTCGGTCATCGGCAGCCTGACCTTCCTGCCAGCCACGCTCTCGATCCTGGGCGATCGGGTCAAGCTGGGCCGGCCGTCGACCTGGCTGCCGCGGTTGGTCTCGGCCTTGCCGCTCGGCCCGGTCAGCCGCTGGGGCCGCTGGGCCATGGCGTGGCTCGATCGGCGCTCGGATCGCCAGGAGGGCAGCGGGTTCTGGGGCGGACTGGTGACTGCGGTGATGGCCCGGCCGATCCCATTGACAGTCCTGTCCGCGGCCGTCCTCCTCGCGCTCGCCTCGCCGGTGCTCCATCTGCGAACGGGGATCACCGACATCACCGCCTTTCCGGACTCGATCGATGGCGTGGCCGGGGTCAAGCTGCTCGACGAGAAGTGGCCGGAGGGCAGCGAGCTGCAGCTGGCCGTCGTGGTGACCCGGGCCGACAAGCCCGAGACGCAGGCTGCGATCGAGCGTCTCAAGGTCGAAGGCCTGAAGATCGAGGGCCTGCACGAGCCGATCGAGGTAACCCCGTCACGCGACGGCCAGGCTGCGCTCATCTCGTTCACGATGGCCGGCGGGCAGAACGACGAGGCCAACCGGAATCTGGCCCGGCAGGTGCGCAGCGAACTGAACCCATCGGTCTTCGGCGGGCTCGCCGACGTCCGGACCTATGTCACGGGCGGTGCCGCGTACTCGGTCGACGTGACCCAGGTCTACGCCGACGGGATCCCGACGATCTTCCTGTTCGTGCTCGGCCTGTCGTTCCTGCTGATGCTCGTGGCCTTCCACTCGATCGTCATTCCGATCAAGGCGATCCTGCTGAACCTGCTCTCGACGGGGGCGGCGTACGGGATCCTCGTCCTGGTCTTCCAGGACGGCTGGCTGGCCGAACCGCTCGGGATCACGCCGAGCGGCGTGATCGAAAGCTGGGTTCCGCTGTTCATCTTCACGATCCTGTTCGGGCTCTCGATGGACTACCACCTGTTCATCCTCACCCGGATCAAGGAAGCTCGCGACCGAGGGCTCGAATCGCGCGCCGCCGTCGCCAGGGGGATCTCCGTGACCTCGGGCACCATCACCAGCGCGGCTTCGATCATGGTCGTGGTCTTCGCCGTCTTCGTGACCCTGAAGTTCGTGTTCATCCAGCAGCTCGGCCTGGGGCTGGCGGTCGCCGTGTTCATCGATGCAACGGTGATCCGGAGCCTCCTGCTTCCGGCTTCGATGACCCTGCTCGGCGACTGGAACTGGTGGATGCCGCGGTTCCTCGACTGGCTCCCGCGAGTCACCATCGAGGGCGACCCGGACGAACCGGTGGAGGCGCCGAACCTGGCCTATTGACTCGCGCGCATGGGCGCTACCGCACGGCAAATCCCGGCCTCAGGAGTCGGGCCGCTGCGCCCCGATGTCGTGGTCGGCGAAGGAGAAGCGCCACGGGCCCGAGTTCGGGATGAACGGCTGCATCACGGCGCGCTCGGCCTGGACGAGATGCATCATGTCGTGGGCTGCCCACTCGTTGAGCAATGCACGCAGGGTCACCGGACCAAGCTTCAGGTGACGGGAAGTGCGGTCCAGATCCTCGTCGGTGACCGTGGCCAGCAGGGCCAGGCTGTCGCGCCGTTGGGCGGCCAGGCGCTCGGCCAGGGCCACCGGATCGGTTTCGGGCGTGACCGGCGTGCCCTGGACGTCAGGGTCGTAGCTCGGCAGCTCCGGCCGACCGTCCTTGATGGCCCGGATCCGCGCGGCGAACACGACCGCCTCGGTGTCCGCGGCGTGGCCCAGGCACTCCAGGGCGGACCACTCGCCGGGGGCCGGGGCGCGGGCAAGCAGGTCGCGGTCGAGACCGCCGGCGAGCGCGCGCCAGCGGTCGCTGTCGATCCGCAGGATGTCAACCAGGTCGCCGATCAGGTCCGACATGACCGGAGCGTACTGGATCGTCACGGCCAGATTCAACCACGGGCCGTGGAGCGCGGCGAAGGCGTGCTCCTGGTGGCGCGGCACTGGTCGTTGCGCATGCAGTGGACCAGTTGTCACGTACCAACCCGCGCAGTGCGCGACGGGAGATGGTCACGCCTCGCGGGCGATTGGCTCCAGGTCGATCGTGCGTACCTGGCGAGTCCGGCCGGCTTCGGTCCGGACGAGCGCGGCCGGGATGACCCCGGTGGCCATCTTCTCGATCACCGCGGCTTCGCCGGCATAGAGGCCGCCGCCCGTGATCCTGACCCGATCCCCCACCGCCAATCCGGCTCTGCCGTTTCCTGCGTTCAGATCGATCGTGGCTACTGTGGGCCGAACGTACGGCTCAGGGCCCGCTCCCGCCCTTGGGGTCGGCTTCGTGTCCGTTCGGGCCGGGGGATAGATGGTCTTGCGCTTGCGTGTCGCCACAGTGGCAGAAGTCCTCCTCTGGCCGTGTCTCAATATGCACGGCTCGCCCGCGATGCTACATCGGGGGGTCAATGAGGGTCGGCGTATCGTGGTGGTGATGGACGAGATCCCGGCCGCCGAGGCGTTCGAACCTCAGCCCGAAGAGGCGACGGCCGCGGGTCGCCTCCGGCGGCGCCTCCGGATCGCGGTGACGCTGACGGTCGTGGCGGCGATCGTTGTGCTCGCGGCGATTGAGGGCGGCGGCTACATCATCCGGACGGACACCTTCGATTCGACCCCGGCGCCTGCGGCCGCACGGTTGGCGGTGGTCGACTCGGCCGGGGCCCTGACGACGATCGACGAGCGAGGGGGGTCGGCGGTCGCGTATTCCGTGCCAGGGATCGCCTTCCGGTTCCCTGCCTGGTCGCCCGACGGCTCGCGCATCGCGGCGATCGGCCAGGGCTCCGACGGCACCGGCGTCTACGTGTTCGCGGCTCGCGCGGCCGCGGAGGCGGGGGCCGACCCGGTCGTCGTCTACGAGAGCGCCGATCGACCACCGTTCTACCTCTACTGGACCCCGGACGGCGGGCAGTTGACGTTCCTCACGACCGAGCCGGACGGGCTCGCCCTGCGGATCGCGCCGGCGGATGCGAGCGCGATGGCCTCGACGGTCCGCGCCGGCGCGCCGATGTACTGGGATATCGTCGATTCCGGCCGGCTGCTGGTGCATGCCGGGACGAGCGGGCCGGACGGATTCCTCGGAGAGGTCGGGGTCGACGGCGCGCCGTTCGAGGGAACGGGCGCTTTGCCAGGGGTGTTTCGCGCGCCGGCCGTATCGAGCGATCGTCGGTATCGGGCCTACGTCGCGGCCGGCAACGGCACGACCGGCGAGGTCGTGATCGAGGCACGGGACGGGAGCAGCACGAACCGGGTCCGCGTGTTCGGGCTGGCGGCGCTCTCGTTCAGCCCGCAGCGTGACGAGTTGGCGTTCGTTGCTCCGGATCAGCCGACGAGCGACGCCCTCCCCCTGCCGGCCGGGCCGCTCCGGCTCATCGATCCGCGCACGGCGGCAGCGCGGACGTTGCTCGACGGGACTGTCGTGGCGGTCTTCTGGTCTCCGTCCGGCAAGGAGATCGCCGTCCTCCGCCTCGGGAACTCTGGCGACAACGTGACCGAGGCGAAGCGCGGCGCCAGCGCCGCCCTCGCCAGGGCAAACATCGCGGCGGAGGAGGCCGCCGCGGGTCTGCCGCTGCGCCTCGCGTTCGTGGAAGTCGCGAGCGGTTCGGTCCGCTCCGAGCGGGTGGTTCGCCTTTCGGATCTTTTCGTGAACCAGGTGCTGCCGTTCTTCGACCAGTACGCGCTCAGCCATCGCTTCTGGTCGCCAGATGGCGCGGCCATCGTGCTCCCGATCGTCGGTGAGGGGGACGTCACGCAGCTCTTCGTGATCCCCGCCGACGGTTCGGACGCCCATGCCGTCGCAACCGGCGAGATGGGGTTCTGGAGCCCCTGAGCCTGAAGGCCCTCAGGGTCGGTCGAGGCGCTCGACGATCCTGAAGCGCTGGAGAACGACCAGCGTGTCGTCGTCGAGCGCGAAGCCCGGGTCGTCGAGCCTGGCCCGCAGGTCATCGATGTAGCCGTTCCAGAAGCGCTCGTGGGCGATCCGGAACTCGGCCGCGTTTGCGTAACCCTCGCCCTCGTCAATCGCGTGGCGGTCGTCGACATCCGCGAGGCGGACGACGCGACAGTCGACCGTTTCGATCACGGCCACGGCGCGTTCGTCGGAGTCGAGCAGGATCTCGCGGGTTCCCGGGATCGGCAGCGATTCCCCATCGACCTCCATCTCCGCGAACAGGGCGGCCGTGGTCGTCTTCGTGCCGGCCAGGGCGAGCGCCGTCAGCTCGTCGCGGAGCGGCCCGGGAAAGGCGAAGCCCCAGGCCGGGAGCGGGGCAAGATCGGCCGGAAGTGGCATGGGCGGTCGATCCTAGCGGTTTCTGCGCGGGTCCGGCGGCGGTCGGCCTATTTCCCAAGGGCGATCGTCGAATGAGATGGCTCGCCGTGCCCTGCGCGACGAGATCGCGCTGCCCGCGGAGGTGTCAGACTCTCGCGCGTGAGCGAGAGGACCGAACTCCTCGTCGAGCGTTTCGCAACCGCCCCGGCCTTTCTGGAGTCCGCCGGCGACCTCCTGATCGAGCGCGAGGCCGTGCACAACCTGATCTTCGGGATCTGCGCCAACCTGACCGCCGATCCGGGCTTCCCGAGCGCGCCGCCCTATCTCGCCGCAGTCTCGCGCGCCGGTCGGGTCGTCGCGGCCGCGGTCATGACCCCGCCGTGGAACCTGGTCCTGTCGTGGACCGACGATCCCGAGGCGGTGCCTGCCCTGGCCGTCGACCTGGACGCCGCCGGGATCATGGTGCCGGGGACGGTCGGCCCGGTCGATCTCGCCCACGCCTTCGCCGGGCGCTGGTGCGTGGCGCACGGCCTAACCAGCCGCCGGGCCGTCGCCGAGCGGATCTATCGCCTCGAGCGGGTCGTCCCGCCCGTCGGCGTTCCCGGTCACGTCCGCGTCGCGACCGAGGCCGACCGCGACCTCCTGGTCGAGTGGGTCGACGCCTTTCTTGGCGAAGCCCTCGATCGGAGGAACCCCTACGAGGCGTCGGTCCTGGTCGATCGATCATTCCAAGTCGGCACACGGACCTGGTACCTGTGGGAGGACGGCGGTCCGGTCTCGGTGGCCGCCTCCGGCGGTCCGACGCCGAACGGGATCCGGATCGGGCCGGTCTAAACGCCGCCGGAGCTGCGGCGGCACGGCTACGCCAGCGCCGTGACCGCGGCAACCAGCCAGGCCGAGCTCGACAAGGGCCGGCGGTTCATCTTCCTGTTCACCGACCTGTCGAACCCGACCTCGAACAAGATCTATCAGCAGATCGGGTATCAGCCGGTGATCGACGTCGACCAGCTCATCTTCGTGGAGCCCGCCGCGGACGGCGAGGGGCCGCCTGCCTAGTCTCGCGGCCGCCCGCGTGGCGGCTAGGCGCCTGGGGCGCGATAGTCGACCCGTCGCCGGACGATCTCGTCGACGTCGGCGGCGGTCATCAGCTCGGAGGTCGTGATCTTGCCGACACCACTGGCGCCGACCGTCAGACTGGCCGCAGCGGCGGCGGCGCTGTCGGGTAGATCGGCGATGAGCAGGAAGTCGTCGGCACCCATGGCCCAATACATCGTTTCCACGGTGCCGCCCACGCTCCCGACCAGGGCTTCGACGGCCTTGGCCCGCGCCGACCCGCCCTCCTTGAGGACGCCCGCGGCGCCAGCCGCCGAATAGGAAGCCCGAAACAGGTACTTGGGCATCTGGTCCTCCTCTCGCGCCGACGGGACCATCTCGTCTGGACGTCCGCAATGCGCAGTGTCGCCGAGAGGGGGGCGGCCGCGCAACCCCGGACGACCGGCTTTCGGTGATCTGACGGTCTGGCGGTCACCTCGCCAGCCGCGCCCGCCCGAGCGACGGATCCCGACGGAGCCGCGCCTCGTGACAGGACCATCGGGGCCGCTCCCGAACTAACGGGCGATGTCCCCTTGATCCTCCCAGCCCTACCGTTTCGCGCAATCCGTCCACGGTATCGAGGCTATGAGCTCCGCCCAGGTCGCCAGTTCCGGGTCCAGCGCGAGGTGGTTCCGCACCGTCGCGGGCAGCCTCAGCCGCTCTGTCGAAACCGCGCGCGACCTGCTGCCCCGCGGCCACCTGCTCTCGGACGAGACCTGGGCGCGCCGCCACCGAGCGGTGGTCCTGCTGCTCTGGGCCCACGTGGTCGCCGTGTTCGCCTTCGCGCTGCTGACCGACCACGACGCTGCGCACGGCGCCCTGGAAGCCTCGGTCGTCGCAGGCGCGGCCATGGCCTCGCAGTGGGGCGGCTTCGGTCGCACGATGCGAGCCGCCGCGGCGAGCTTCGGTCTGGTCAGCGCCTCGGCGATGTTCGTCCACCTGTCGGGCGGCTACGTTGAAGCCCATTTCCATTTCTTCGTGATGATCGGCGTTATCAGCCTCTACCAGGAGTGGCTGCCATTCCTGGTCGCAATCGCCTACGTCGTCGTTCACCATGCGGTGCTCGGCGTGGTCTATCCGGAGGCCGTCTTCAACCACCCGGCGGCACGCGCCAATCCCCTGCTGTGGACCGCGATCCACGGCGCATTCGTCCTGGGTGCGAGCCTCGTGAGCATCATTGCGTGGCGCTTCGTCGAGCAGCAGAGCCTCCACGATCCGCTGACCGGCCTACCGAACCGGGCCCTCTTCGCCGATCGCCTCAATCACGCGATGGCCGCGGCCGCACGGTCCGGCAAGCCATTGGCCGTCATGTACCTCGACGT
>JAUSJS010000105.1 GCA_030647575.1 Candidatus Limnocylindrales bacterium
CCGGGCCAAGGGGGCGCCGGACCGCAACGTCGACTACGGCGCGCTCGTCCGCGCGACCCGCTCCGGCAATCTCCTCGCCGACGGGCGCTTCAGCTCACAGGGAGGGCTGGATGCGGAAACCGGCCAGGGAATCGGGGCGACCCATTGGCACCAGGCGGCTGGCGCGGCGGAGGTCGAGGTGGACCTCGAAACGGGCAAGGTCGACGTCCTCCGCTATCACGCGGCGGTCTACGCCGGGCGCGTCGTGAACCCGGTCCAGGCGGAGCTCCAGTCGGAGGGCAACGTCGCCTTCGGGCTTGGCCAGGCCCTGTTCGAGGAGCTGCTCTACGACAACGGCCAGCTGCAGAACGGCAACCTGGGCGACTACATGATCGCGAGCTTCGAGGACATGCCCGACGACCTCGGTGTGAGCGTCCTCGAGGAGCCGATCAGGAACGAGATCCACGGGATCGGTGAGACGGGCCTGCCGCCGGTCATGCCGGCGATCGGCAATGCCGTCTACCGAGCGACCGGGGTTCGCATCGTCGATCTCCCGATCACCGCCGAGAAGATCCTGCGGGGCCTCCGCGAGCTCGAGGCCGCCCGGAGCTGACCTGCCGGGCCGGGCGGTCTCAGTCCGCCTCCGGCGCTTCGGGGCCGCCTGCCGCCTGGCGACGCATTGCCCGCCGCTCGTGCGGCCCAGTCCAGCGAGCGGACAGGTCGTGGTCGAGGCGGATCCCGATCGTGTCGATCAACCGCCCGACGGTGTGGTCGATCAGCTCCTCGATCGTGGTCGGGCGAGTGTAGAACCCCGGCAACGGCGGGCAGACGATGGCGCCCATCTCGGTCACCTGGACCATGAGGCGCAGATGCCCCAGGTGGAGCGGCGCCTCACGAGGAGCCAAGACGAGGCGACGGCGCTCCTTCAAGGCGACGTCGGCGGCCCGCTCAAGGAGGTTGTCGCTCGACGAGAGGGCGATTGCGGAGAGCGTGCCCATCGAACACGGGACGACGGCCATCGCGTCGATCGGGAACGAGCCGCTCGAGATCGACGCGGCGACGTCCCCGAACCGGTAGCGGTGATCGGCGAGAAGCTCCACCTCGGTGGCCTTCCGGTCGGTCTCCAGCTCGATCGTCTGGCGCGCCGCGGGACTCATCAGCAGGTGGGTCTCGACGTGCGGCTGGCGGGCGAGAACCTCGAGCAGTCGGATGCCGAAGATCACACCGCTCGCGCCGGTGATGCCGACGACGAGTCGGAAGGGGTCAGCCATGGGGGCCATCATATCTTCCACGCGGAGCACTGGGTGTACGATTCGTACACCACGGCATACACGCTTTCGGGCGGGGTCAATGGACGAAATCGTCGGTCGCAAGGCCGATCACATGCGCCTCGCCACGGTCGAGGCGGCCGTCGCTCGCCGGGGTCCGGGCTTCGACGACGTCGCGTTCGTCCACAACGCGCTGCCGGAGGTCGACTTCGAGCTGTTGGATCCGTCAGTGGAGTTCCTGGGCAGGCGGCTCTCCCTGCCGCTGGTGATCGCCTCGATGACCGGCGGCCACCCGGATGGCGGCCGCGTCAACGCGGCGCTGGCTCGGGCGTCCGAGCGCCATGGGCTCGCGATGGGCGTCGGGAGCCAACGCGCGGCGCTCCGCGAACCTGCCCTCCGCGACACCTACGGGATCGCCCGGCGAGAGGCGCCGACCGCCTTCCTCCTGGCCAATGTCGGGGCAGCGCAGCTCGTCGCCCAGGGCGACGCCCCGCCGCTGTCCGTCGACGAGGTCGAGCGGCTCGCCGAGATGATCTCGGCAGACGCCGTCATCGTCCACCTCAACGCCCTCCAGGAGCTGATCCAGCCCGAGGGCGATCGCCGTGCCTTCGGCTGGCTGGCGGCGATCGAACGTCTCGTCGCCGCCCTGTCGCTGCCGGTCGTCGCCAAGGAGACCGGCGGCGGCGTATCGGAGCGGGTCGCGCGGCGGCTGGCGGAGGCCGGCGTGGCGGCGATCGACGTCGGCGGCCTGGGCGGGACCAGTTTCGCCGCGATCGAAGGCCTGCGGGCCACCGAGCAGGGCGACCGGCGCGGAAGCGAGCTGGCCGAGCGGTTCGCCGACTGGGGGATCCCGACCGCCGCCAGCGTGGGACTCGCCGCGAGGGCGGGCCTTCCGATCGTGGCCACCGGCGGGATCCGGTCGGGTCTCGACGCGGGCCGCGCGATCGCCCTCGGGGCGACCGCGGTCGGGGTCGCTCGGCCGCTGCTCCAGGCGGTCCTCGACGGGGGCGACGAGGCGGTCGACCGCTGGCTGGCGCGCTTCCGGGAGGAGCTGCTGGCCACGCAGTTCCTGACCGGCTCGGCCACGATCGCCGACCTGGCCCGGGCGGAGGTCGTCATCTCGGGCGCGACCGGGCACTGGCTCCGGCCCCTCGGCTGAATCGCTCAGCATCTGACGAGCGCGATGCCCGACGCACGAACGGGGCGAACGCCAGGACCGCTGCGTGCGGCTCGTCAGGCGCGAGGAGGCCGGGGCTCCAGGAAGGCAACGACCTCGGCGATGACGGGGTCCGGGGTCTGCCAGAACAAGCCGTGGGCCACTCCCTCAGCGATCCGCAGGACGGCGCGGGGAAGGTGGTCCGCGAGGTGGCGCGACTGGTCCAGATGCGACCCGGTCCCCCCGACATGGGTGTCGCGATCGCCGACGATGACCAGGCACGGCTGGTCGATCTCGGCCAGCCGGTCGACCGTCCGATGGCCCTGGCGGGCGATGACGTGCTTGAGATAGTCCCGCAGCGACGCTCGGTTGTCCCAGAAAGCCTGGATCAGCCGATCGACCTTCGCCGGCGAGCTCGCGGCGAACTCCGGGGTGAAGAAGGTCGACCGGATCTGGTCGGCGATCGTCCGCTCGTAGCCCTTCTCGATCAGGGCGATGGCGTTGGCCAGTGGGATCCCGGGCTGCGGTTCGCAGTCCGCCCGGTACTCGCCCGGCCCGGACGCCGCCAGGACGAGCGATCGGACGCGATCCGGCGCATCGATCGCGACCCATTGGGCGACGCGGCCGCCCATCGAGTGACCCAGGACGTGGGCGGGGCCCATTCCCAACTCATCGATCAGGCGGACTGCGTCGGCCGCGAAGAGGCGGGTCGAATAGTCCTCGTCGGTCCCGGGGGTCTTCCCCGTGCCACGGTAGTCGAGCGTGACGACGGTGAACTGCTCCGCCAGCCTCCCGACAAGGTCGTCTCCCCAGGTCGCCCCCGCGTACCCGGTGCCGGCGAGCAGGACGAGCGGCGGACCGTAACCGTGGACCTCATGAGCGAGCCTGACCGGTTCAACCGCCCGTGCGGGGATGGACATGGCTGCTCCCGCTGCCCCGCGCGGACTCGATGCGTGACTCGCCCGCGCCGCGCGACGAAAGGATACCGCTGCATCCTCGCCGCCCTCGCCGCCCTCGCCGCCCTCGCCGGCAGGCCGGCGGTGGTTTGACGGAGGTCCGCGAGGCTGCATAGAATGCAGCTGTATACCAATCGTCCAGGCGCATGGCAGCTCCCTGTGCGCACCGACCGAGGTTGTTCATGCCCGGATCCCTGGCGTTCTATCACCCCACCACGCTGGAGGATGCGATCGGCCTCCTCGGGGAGCACGGCGATGAGGCGAAGGTCGTTGCCGGCGCGACGGCACTCACCATCCTCATGCGCCAGCGGCTGGTGGCTCCGTCGGCCCTCGTCAGCCTCGGCTCGATCCCGGGCCTGGACCGGATCGAGGAGGTCGACGGGAGCCTCCGGATCGGGGCGATGGTCCGTCACCGCGACGTCGAGCTGAGCCAGATCGTCCGGGCGAGGATCCCGGTCCTGGCCGAGACCTTCGGCAAGGTCGCCAACGTCCGGGTGAGGAACGCCGCCACCGTCGGCGGCGTTCTGGCCGAGTCCGACTACGCGTCCGACCCGCCGGCGGTCTTCGTCGCCCTCGACGCCGAGGTGGAGGTCCGTGGGCCGAACGGCGAGCGGACGATCCCGGCGCGCGACTTCTTCGTCGCCTTCTACGAGACCGCCCTCGAGCCGGACGAGATCGTCACCGGTATCGTGGTCCCCGTTCCGGCCGCCGGCAGCGGGACCAGCTACCACAAGTTCGTGACCCGATCTTCGGAGGACCGGCCGTGTGTCGGCGTCGCCGCGCTCGTCCGGCTGGCGCCCGACGGGTCCGCCGCGGATCTTCGGGTCGCCGTCGGGGCTGCCGCAGAAACGCCCCAGCGATTCCCGGACTACGAGGCCCTCGGTCGCGGCCATGTTCTCTCGGACGACATCGTCGGCCGGGTCGCCGATGCCTACGCCGGCGCGATCGACACTCTCGACGACATGCGCGGGTCGGCCTGGTATCGGACCGAGATGGTCCGGGTCTGGGTCCGGCGCGCGATCGAGTCCGCCCGGGACGCCGCGGCAAGCGGGCCGGCGGCCCATTGACCCGGGAGACCTGATGGCTGCTGCGGCTGCCCCGATGCGCGTCCCCGGCATGCTCGACGCGAACCTCCGGGTCCGCGGTCGCGTGCCCTATGCGATGGATCTGAACGTTGTCGGGATGCTCCATGCGAAGCTCCTGCGGAGCCCGTACGCCCACGCCCGGATCGTCTCGGTCGACGCCAGCCGGGCGCGGGCGCTGTCGGGCGTCCGTGCCGTCCTGACCGGCGCGGACCTGGCCGAGCGCGACGACATCTACCCGTACTACGGCCCGATCTTCCGCGACCAGGCCGCCCTGGCGATGGACAAGGTGCGCTTCGCGGGCGATCCGGTGGCGGCCGTTGCGGCCGACGACGCCGACATTGCCCAGGCGGCGCTCGAGCTGATCGACGTCGAGTACGAGGAGCTGCCGGCGGTCTTCGACGTCGACGCGGCCCTCGCAGCTGGGGCACCGATCGTTCACGACGAGCCTCCCCGCCTGGGGCAGACGTTCGCCGACATCATCGTCCGAGCCGAGGCGGACACGAACATCTGCAACCACTTCAAGCTCCGCAAGGGCGACGTCGAGCGCGCCTTCGCGGAGGCGGACCACGTCTTCGAGAACGAGTTCACCTCGCCGCCCGTTCAGCACGTCCCGATGGAGACCCACAACTGCGTGGCCTGGATCGATGCCGGGATCATCAACGTCACGACGGCGACCCAGATGCCGTTCGCCGTCCGGGCCTCGCTGGCCGAGATCTTCCGGGTCTCGCAGGCCAAGGTCCGGATCACGACGCCGACGCTCGGTGGCGGCTACGGCGCGAAGACGTACACGAAGGTCGAACCGATCGCCGCACTCCTCGCTCAGGCCGCCGGCCGGCCGGTCCGGATCCACCTGACCCGCGAGGAAGAGTTCGTCACGATCACCAAGCACGGCGTCAAGATCCGGATGAAGACGGGCGTCACCAACGACGCTCGGATCGTCGCTCGCCAGAGCACGTGCTGGTTCAACACCGGGGCCTACGCCGACATCGGTCCGCGCCTGATCAAGAACGGCGGGTACGCCACCGGCGGGCCGCACGACATCCCCAACGTCTGGGTCGATTCGTACGCCGTCTATACGAACCTGCCGCCGGCCGGCGCCTTCCGCGGCTACGGCGTCTCACAGGCGGCCTGGGCCTACGAGACTCAGATGGACATGATCGCCGCCCAGCTCGGCTGGGACCCGCTCGAGTTCAGGATGAAGAACCTGCTCGAGGACGGCCAGGCGGTCATGACCGGCGAGGACATGTTCGACGCCCACTTCAAGGAGCTGCTCGGCTCGGCGGCCGAGCGGATCGGCTGGGATTCGGCGGAGCAGCCGCAGCGGACGGGCTCGAAGGTCCGGGCCAAGGGCCTCGCCTGCATCATCAAGGGAACGGTCACGCCGTCCACCTCGACGGCCGCAGCCAAGCTCAACGAGGATGGCAGTCTGCAGATCCTGTCGAGTGCCGTCGAGATGGGCCAGGGCGCCGAGACTGCCCTCAGCGTCCTGGCCGCCGAAGGGCTCGATCTGCGTCTCGACCAGGTCAGCATCTCCCGCCCGGACACGGACGTCACGCCCTACGACCAGGGCACGAGCTCCAGCCGCAACACCTATTCGATGGGGACGGCAGTCCGGATGGCAGTCGGCGACATCCGAACGCAGCTCCTGGAGCTGGCCGCCGCCGAGCTCGAGGCCAGCCCGGACGACCTGGAGTTGGTAGCCGGCCGCGTCCAGCCGAGGGGCGTCCCGGACAAGTCGATCGCCTATGGTGACCTCGTTCGCGGATCGCGCAGCGGGAACCTGCTGGCCAACGGCGTCTACGCCTCGAAGGGCGGCCTCGACCCGGAGACCGGCCAGGGGATCGGCTCGGTCCACTGGCACCAGGCGGCCGCCGCCGTCGAAGTCGAGGTCGACCTCGACACGGGCAAGATCGACCTCCTCAAGTACCACGCCGGCGTCTACGCCGGAAGGATCGTCAACCCCGTCCAGGCGGAGCTCCAGACGGAAGGCAACATCGCCTTCGGCCTCGGCCAGGCGCTGTTCGAGGAGATGATCTTCGACGGTGGCCAGCTCCAGAACGGCAACCTCGGCGACTACATGATCGCCAGCATGGAGGACATGCCAAAGGAGATCAGCCTCGGGATCCTCGAGCACATCGAGGCGAACGACATCCACGGCATCGGCGAGACGTCGCTGCCGCCGGCCATGCCGGCCATCGGGAACGCCGTCTATCGGGCGACCGGCGTGCGGATCACCGACCTGCCGATCACCCCCGAGAAAGTGCTGCGTGGCCTGCGAGCCCGTGCCGCCCAGGAGTCCGCCGAATGACCGCTGCCGATCCGTCTGCCCCGAGCACCAGCCCGCGACCCGTCGACGGCGAGGGGAAGATCTCGCTGACCCTCCACGTGAACGGCCGCGAGGAGCACCTCCGGGCCCGCCCCCACCACACTCTCCTCGAAGTCCTCCGGAACGAGCTCCACCTGACCGGTGCCCGCGAGGGCTGCGGCGTCGGGATGTGCGGGGCCTGCACCGTCCTGCTCGACGGCCGGCCCATCTCGGGCTGCCTCCTGCCGGCGGCCCTGGCAGAAGGGCACGAGCTGACGACGATTGAGGGCCTCGAGGGACCGAACGGCGAGCTCCACCCGATCCAGGAGGCCTACGTCGAGCACACCGGGTTCCAGTGCTCGTACTGCACCCCCGGCTTCATCCTCACCACGAAGGCACTCCTCGAGGAGCGCCCCGACGTGAGCCGCGACGAGGCCAAGGCCTACCTTGCCGGCAACCTCTGCCGGTGCGGCAGCTACGTGAAGATCCTCGACTCGGTCATGGACGCCAGGGATCGGCTCCGCGGCGGCTGAAACCGGCGGCCTACCATCGCGGGACTCAGCGGTGCTGGCAAACCACGTCGACGAGGGCGGGGCGCCCCTCGTCGGTGACGACCGTCACGGCCTGGCGAATCGCCGCGCCGACCGCGTCCGGATCGTCGATCGGACCCTCCGCGTGCCAGCCGAACGAGCGGGCGAGCCCGGCGAAGTCCGGCGGCGGCTCCTCGATCGCAACGCCGATGTGAGCTTTGGCCAGGTCGGTCCCGCGCTGGCGCGCGAGTCGGATCTGGTGGTCCCAGTCGTTGTAGTAGGCACGGTTGTTGTACATGACGACGAGGATCGGGATCCGGTGAGCGCTCGCGACCCAGAGGGCCGCCGCATCGAACATCAGGTCACCGTCGGGCTGGATGTCGACGACGAGCCGGCCGCTGCCTCGATGGGCCAGGGCCACGCCCAGCGACAGGCCGATCTGGGTCGCCGTGCCGAGGCTCTTGCCCGGGTGGCGGTAGGGGCGGTCGAGGTCCCACAGGCGGTTCGCCCACCCATCTGCGGTTCCGGCCGTCAGGACCCAATCGTGCTCGCGGATGGCGTCCCATACCTCGGCGGCCAGGCGTGGTGGCGACACCGGTCGCTCGGCGGCACGCGCTTGGGCCTCCGCCGCCCAGCTCGCCCGGCGCTCGGCGTGCTGCGCGGCCAGCGTTGCTCGGCGAGTGTCGCGCGCGGCGGCACGCTCGTCGCTGTCCTCGGCGACGAGCGCCGCGACACGCTCGATGAGCTCCGGCAGGACGACCGAGGTGTCCGCGGTCACCGCGATGTCGGTCGCCGTGAGGGCCCCGTGATGGTGGACCCAGGCGGAGGTCTGGAGCTCATTGAAGCCGATATCGACGACTGTCGTACCCGGCCGCAGGCGTGAGCGCGTCGCGCGGGTGGCCTTGTCAGCCTCGACGAGGGCGGGGGCATCCTTGACGTCAAGGAGCAGGACGAGGTCGGCATCCGCCACCGCGTCGGTGCCCGTCACGTTGAGGCGGTGACCGGTCGGCGCATTCAGGCGGTCGCCAGTGTCGACGATGCCGGCGCCGACGAGCTCGGCCAGTCGGGGGATCCAGGCGAACGCGCGCGGATCGCGGCCGGCATAGGCGGCGATGATCAGCGGCCGCTCGGCCGCGGCGAGCGATCGGGCGGCGGCGGCAAGGGCCTCGGGATCCGCGCCGAGCCGGCTGGCCGGGCGGACCCGATCCCAGTCGAGCTCGGCGATCGGTTCGGCCAGCTCGCGTTCCTGGAGGTCGGCATCCAGGCCGATGTAGACGGGCCCGGCCGGCTCGCTCTCCGCCACCCGGCGAGCCCGGGCGAACGCCTCCGGCATCGCCGCGATCGAGGCTGGCTGGTCGTCCCACTTCGTGAAGTCCCGGACCGCGTTTCCCTGGATGTTCGAGGTGTGGATCCAGTCGATCCACGGCCGGCGCCGAGCGGTGTCCATCGGCCCGGCCCCACCAAGGATGAGGACGGGCACCCGATCGAGATAGGCCGAGAAGATCCCGAGGCTGCCGTGGAGCAGGCCGACCGTGTCGTGCAGGATCGCCGCCATCAGACGGCCCGACGCCTTGGCATAGCCGTGGGCGATCTGGACGGCCAGCTTCTCGTGGGGACAGAGGATGATCTCCGGGGCGCCCGAACGGTTGACGAGCGAATCGTGCAGTCCGCGGAAGCTGGCTCCCGGGTTCAGGGCGATGTACGGAATCTCCAACCCGCTGAGCAGGTCGACGATGACGTCCGAGCCGAAACGGGGCGCCCCGGGACTGGACATCGGCTCACCCTGCGAGGAGGCTCCCGGCGTCCGGTCGCCCAAGTGGACTTGGCGTGTACGCCTGCATACACTAGGACGTCAATTCCCGCCCGTCAACGCGGCGGCGACCGGGATGACCCAGACGTCGGAGGGCTGCGTGCAGGTCCGGATCGAGATCAACGGAAGGCCATGCGACCTCGACGTCGACCCGATGCGCAGGCTCATCGAGATCCTTCGCGACGACCTGGGGCTGACCGGGACGAAGGAGAGTTGTGCGGTCGGCGTCTGCGGGGCATGCTCGGTCCTCGTCGACGGCGATCTTGTCTCCGCATGCCTAACGCCGGCCGCCCTTCTCGACGGTCGGGCCGTGACGACGATCGAGGGACTGTCCGATCCCGGAGGCCACCTGACCCGGCTTCAGGACGCGTTCATCCGTGAGGGTGGCCTCCAGTGCGGTGCGTGCACGCCGGGCCAGATCGTGGCGGCCACGGCGCTCCTCCGCGAGCGGCCCGACCCGAGCGACGACGAGATCCGCGATTGGATGGCCGGCAACCTGTGCCGCTGCACCGGCTACACGAGCATCGTCCGGGCGATCCAGTCGGCGGCCGCCACG
>JAUSJS010000115.1 GCA_030647575.1 Candidatus Limnocylindrales bacterium
CCTTCGCGGCGACGATCTACGCGCCCGCGTCGCCCTACCACCGACCGTCAGGCGGCAACCGCGACACGGTGGAACGGCTCACGCCGGACCACCTTCGCCGCGCCTACGAGCGTGCCCTGGATCCGCGACGAGCGACCCTGGTCGTGGCTGGCGATCTCGGAGGCCAGCAGGTGCTTCCGCTCGCCGAGCGGCTGTTCGGTGGGTGGACGGGACCCGCCGATAGCCGGACACACGAGCCCGTTGCGGTCGTCGACACGGCGGCGTCGGCTCGCCGAGTCGTTCATGTGGTCCACCGGCCTGGCTCGGTCCAGACCGAGATCCGGATCGGCCATCGCGGGCTGCCGCGGCGGATTCCGGACTTCCACGCGGTCTCGGTGATGAGCGCGATCCTCGGCGGACTGTTCAATTCCCGCCTCAACATGAAGCTGCGCGAGGAGAAGGGCTACACCTACGGAGCGAGCGCAGGCTTCGACATGCGCCGCGGGGCGGGTCCCTTCGCCGCGCGGGCGGCGGTGAACACCGACGTGACCGTTCCGGCCGTGCTCGACATGCTCGGCGAGCTCGACGTGATGCGCCGGAGCGAGGTGAAGACGGCGGAGCTGGTGGCCGCGCGTGACTTCCTGATCGGCGTCTTCCCGCTGCGCTTCGAGACTGCCGGCGCGGTCGTCGGAGCCCTCTCCGGGTTGGCCGTTCATGGCCTCGAGATCGACGAGCTGATCGCCTATCGGGCGCGGATCGAGGCAGTCGACATCGGCGCCGTCACTGCCGTGGCCCAGGCCCACCTGCATGTCGACGCGGCGGCGGTCGTGCTCGTCGGCGACGTGGATGCGTTCGGAGACGCACTCGAGGCGGCCGGGCTGGGACCGATCGTCATCGAACGAGACCCGATCGTCGAGCCGCCGCCGCCGGCGAGCGAGCCCGAGGAGACGCCCGGCCCGGTCGACAATATCGAGGCCGACTGAAACCTTCTTCGCGCAGATCGTCTCAGTGGAGTAGAAGCCGGTCGAGCGATCGGCGCCTAACGGAGATGACCTGATGCGGACGGATGCCCGGGTGGTTCGCGGCCTTGGGGTCGCAATGATTTCGCTGTTCCTGATCGGCGGGGTGGCATTTGCCGCGGACGCGCTCAGTCATCCTGGGGGCGGAGACGACGGGATCGTGACGCCGGGATCGGTCGAGACTGCGGAGCCCACGGAGACGGCCGAAGCGGATGAGACGGCCGAGCCGAATGAGACGGCCGAACCGACGGAAACCGATGAAGCGGATGAGACGGCCGAACCGACGGAAACCGCCGAAGCGGATGAGACGGCCGAACCCACCGAGACCGCTGAGCCCACGGAAACCGACGAACCCGACGAGACCGACGAGACCGACGACCACGGTGGATCGAGCGGGCCGGGCGATGACAGCGGCCCGGGCAGCGACCACGATGACGATGGCAACGCCAGCGACGACTGATCGCCGGCAGTCAATCGTCGAGCTCGACTCGGGGACCGATGGCCCGCGGATGGATCGACGAGCCATCGGTCATGATGGCCGCCGGGGGATCGATCGAGGGGAGCCAGCCAATCCTGGGAGTCCGCGAAGCCTCGCAGCCGGACAATCAGCGCAGCGACCGGGCCATCGTGGACTCGGTCCTCGCTGGTGACCGCGATGCCTTTCGCCAGCTCGTCGAACGCGAGGCCGCCTCGGTCGTCCGGGCCTGCCATCGCATCCTCGGCGATCTGCATGACGCCGAGGATGCTGCCCAGGAGGCATTCGTGATGGCCTATCGGTCGCTCGCGAGCTGGCGGGGTGACGGGCCGTTCGGGGCGTGGCTGACCCGCATCGCCGTCCGGATCGCCGTGCGCCAGGCCGGCCGGCGCAAGACGGTCACGTGGCTGGATCTCGGGGGAGCGGCCGATGGTGCCAACGACGACCGCGTCTCGGCTTCGGTCGCTTCCGCGTCGCTTGCGGCGGTTGGGCGAACCGATCCATCCTTGCTGACCGTGCGGGCCGAGCGCGCCGCCGACGTCCGAACGGCCGTCGCGGCACTCCCCGAGCCCTACCGTGAGGTCGTCATGCTGCGTTTCTTCGGGGAGCTGTCGCTCGAGGAGATCGCTCGGCAGGTCGATCGCCCGCTGGGAACGGTCAAGACGCACCTGCACCGAGGGCTGCTGCGGCTCCGGGGGACCGTCGCACCGGAGGGCAACGAATGAACGACCCCGGGCGCCGCTTCGACCCGTCCGAGCTGCTCGGAGGCACCGGCGCGCTGCCCACCGAGGCGGAGCTCGCCGACGCGTTCGTGGCCGCCCGCGCCCTGGAGGCCCACGCGTCGGGCGATCTCGTTCGGCCGACCGGCGGGTTCGAGGACCGCGTCATGGCGGCGATCGCGACCGAGCCGGCGCCTCGCGTCGTGGTCCGATCGGGATCAGCTCTCCGGGGTGGTCGGCCGGCAGTCTTCCTGGTCGCGCTCCGCGATGCGTGGGGGATTGCCACCAGTGGCGGCCGGCCCATTGCGGTCCGGGCGCAGGCGCTCGGCTTCGTCCTCCTCGTGGTGCTCGCCGCCGGTTCGCTGACCGGTGCCGCGGCTGTGGGCGTGGGGAGCCTCCTGGCGCAGCCGAGCCCACCACCGTCGCTCGAGGCGGCTCCCACGGCAGCTCCAAGCTCGATGAGCCCGAGCCCGAGCCCGAGTTCGAGTCAGAGCGCGTCCCCGAAGGGAAGCGGCCTGCCCTCGGAGTCGCCGGGACCTACCGACTCAGTTGCACCGGCCAGGACGCCAGGATCGACCGGGACGCCAGAGCCGACCGAAACGTCACAGCCAACCGAGACCGCGGAGCCCAGGGAAACGTTAAAGCCGGGCGAGACGCTCAAGCCGGGCGAGACGCTGAGGCCGGGTGAAACGCCGGGTCCGACCGAGACACCCGGCGCGAGCGATGACCACAGGGGCGGATCGTCCGGTCCGGGCTAGACCCTAACGGGCGAGGGAGGTGCCCTCAGTCGGCGTCAGACGCCGATCAATCCTGACGTCGGGTGCGACTGAAGGAGCCGCGCTAAACAGGTGAATTGGGTCGAAGTAGAAGAAGCCTGCAGCCACGCCGCCGACCACGATCCCCAGGATCCGAGGAGACCCGAAGACCGACCACGCCAAATCGTGCAAGCAGAAGAATGATACGAACCAAAGGGCCGAGATCGCCATGCGGTGGAACATGCCGACAGCATGGGCATGGGGACCATCTATCCCCTATAGGTAACTTGGACTATTCCGCCGAGCCGTTACGCTCCGACTGCCCGCTGGCGCTGGCCAGCGGCGGAAC
>JAUSJS010000117.1 GCA_030647575.1 Candidatus Limnocylindrales bacterium
GGTGGCGCCTCGGTGGGCCTGGTCGTGCAGCCGCTCGCGCAGACGGTCGGTCACGATCGCCCACACCTGCGCCTCGGCGCGCGCCAGCCGAGCCGCCGCGGAAACGCCTTCCCGCCCGGCCGCTCGGTGGCGATCCAGAGCAGCCAGAAGCTCCGGCACGCCGGCGCCGGTCGCGGCGGTCGTGATCAGGACCTCGGGTCGTTTGGGTCGCGGCCGGGCGGGATCGGCATCGCGCGTTGCCGTCGCCACCAGCATGGCCCGGAGTTGCGCGGCGGTTCGCTGCGCTCCCGGCTTGTCGCCCTTGTTGACGACCACGAGGTCGGCCACCTCGAGCAGGCCGGCCTTGATTGCCTGGACCTCATCGCCCATTTCCGGTGCCTCGACGACGACGGTCGTGTCGGCCGCGGCGGCCACCTCCACCTCGCTCTGACCGGTCCCGACCGTCTCGAGCAGGATCAGATCGAAGCCGGCGGCGTCGAGCACGGCGGCGGCGGCCGTCGAGGTCGACGCCAGCCCGCCGGCATGACCGCGCGAAGCCATCGAGCGGATGAACACGCCGTCGTCGGCGGAATACGCCTGCATCCGGACCCGGTCGCCGAGAAGCGCGCCGCCGGTGATCGGGCTCGACGGGTCGACGGCCACGACGGCGACCGTCCGCCCGCCTCGGCGGACCTCCGCGATCAGCGCCGCGACCAGGGTCGACTTGCCCGAGCCGGGCGGTCCCGTGATCCCGACCAGGTGCGCTCGTCCGGCGGTCGGATAGAGGTGGCGCATGGCAGCCTCGGCGACTGCCGTCCGGTTCTCCACCGCGGTGAGCAGTCGGGCCAGTGCCCGTCGATCGCCCGCGACCGCGGCATCGGCCAGCTCGACGGCCTGCGCCGCGGCGTCGGCCACTACTCGCGGGGGCGCGCGTTCGCCCGCAGGAACGTCGCGACCTGGGCGATGGTCGTGCCCGGACCGAAGACCTCGGCCACTCCCGCCTCGCGCAGCGCCGGGACGTCGACATCCGGGATGATCCCGCCGACCGCCACCAGGACGTCTTCCATGCCTCGCTCGCGGAGCAGCTTCGTGATCCGCGGCACCAGTGTCATGTGCGCGCCAGACAGGATGGACAGACCGACCACGTCGACGTCCTCCTGGAGGGCCGCCGTGGCGATCATTTCCGGTGTCTGGCGGAGCCCCGTGTAGACGACCTCGAAGCCCTCGTCGCGCAGGCCGCGGGCGAGCACCTTGGCCCCCCGATCGTGGCCGTCGAGGCCGGGCTTGGCGATCAGCACCTTGAGCGGTCGATCGGTCATGGGCGGATTGTAGGCGAGGCAGGCCCAGGTCCATCAGGTCTCAGGCGCCGGGCGCGGGGCGCTCGAGATGCGCGAAGAACTCGGCTCTCGTTCGGTCGCGCGTCCGGAAGAGCCCAAGGACGGACGAGGTGGTCATGATCGTGCCCGGCTTGCGCACCCCGCGCATGACGGCGCACAGGTGAGTCGCCTCGAGGACGACCCCGACGCCCTGTGGCGCCAGGCGTTCCTGCAGGAATTCGGCGATCTGCTGGGTGAGCCGCTCCTGGACCTGCAGTCGTCGGGCGTACATCTCGACGATCCGCGGGATCTTGGACAGCCCGATGACCCGGCCGCGCGGAATGTAGGCAACCGACGCGTTGCCGAAGAACGGCAGGAGGTGGTGCTCGCACAGCGAGTAGAACGGGATGTCCTTGACCACCACCATCTCGCTGTAGGCGATGTCGAAGATGGCGCCGTTGATGAGCCGCTCGGGATCGACGTGATAGCCCGCGGTCAACTCGGTGTACATCCGATGAACCCGCTCCGGCGTGCCCGCGAGTCCCGGGCGATCGGGCTCCTCGCCGATCTCGGTCAGGATCTCGCGGACGGCGGCCTCGACCCGGCCGTTGGCGGTCACCGCCTCACCGGCGCGTTCGTAACCGCGCGACCCCGTGATGTCGTCGACGTCGACATCGGTCTCGCCCATCTCGGATTCGATCTCATCCACCAGTCGGCGGACGTTCGGCGGCAGGTCGGTCGGGCTGGTCACGCGGGCGTTCTCCTGTGTGAGCCGCGATCGTACGCCAGAGCCCCGCTATCCTTCAGCGGTGGCCCACCCTCGCGTCGATCAGTTGCGCTTCGCCCGCTCCGAATGGCAGCGCGGCCTGGTCGCTCTGTCCGAGGCTGACGCGGCCGTTCGCCTGATGCCCATGAACTCCATCTCGTGGATGTTGGGGCACCTGGCCTGGCACGAGCGGCTGTGCTGGATGCGGCGCGCCCGGGGCCTCAGGGTGGAGCCGATCCTGGATGCCTTCGCCAGCGGCAAGCCGGCCACAACGCCATCCCTCGCCGAGATGCAGGCGGTCTGGGCCAGGGTTGTGTCCAGCGGCGACGAGTTCCTCGACGGGCTCACGACCGCCGACCTGGAGCGCCCCCTGGCGCACGATCGCCGTGCCGATCCACCGGTTGCCGGCACCCGGCTGCAGTACATCACCTATCACTACTGGGCGCACGTCGGGGAGGCGTCGGCCGTCCGGCAGATGCTCGGCCACACGAACCTCCCCGAGTATGTCGGCACAATGCCGAGCCAGGCGCATTACCGCCGCGACGACTGAGCTCCAAATCGCGAACGACCTATCCTGCGCGCCCGCGACGACCCAGGTAGTCGTGCCAGAAGAGGCGCGCCGCAACAGAGCGCAGTGGCCGCCACACTTCACCGAGTTCGGCCATCTCGATCGGATTGGGGCGGCGCCCGAGACCCTTGACCTCGCCGACCGAGGCGGCCAGCGCGATGTCGTCGACCGGCCAGACATCGGGTCGGAGGAGGACCATCAGCAGGTAGATCGTCGAGGTCCACGGCCCGATCCCGGAGACGGATCGCAGCGCCCGGTCTACGGCCTCGTCATCGAGCGCGTCGAGCGCCTCGAGGTCCAGCGCACCGGATCTGATGGCCTCTGCGAGGGCGCGACCGTAGCGAGCCTTCTGGCGGCTGAACCCGATCGCCAGGAGCTCGGCATCCGTCAGTTCGAGGAACCGGGCCGGCGTGAGCGGTTGCGCGGCCGCGCGCAACCGGTCGAAGGCCGCCCGTGCCGACGCGAGGGAGACCTGCTGCTCGAGGACGATGTGCAGGAGCGTTGGAAAGCCGGGCTCGCGATCCCACAGCGGCGGCGGGCCGTACCGGGCGACGATGCCCGCGAGATCGGCGTCGCGTTCGGCAAGCTCGCCGACCGCGGCGAGAAGACCAGATGCGGTCAGCGGCTGATCGACACCCACGACTTCCAGCGACACGCTACCCGGCGACCGCGCCATGCTCCCCGAACCCACCCGACGGCAGCGGATCGAACGGGCGCCCTTCCGCGCCGCGCAACCAGGCCCGCGCGTTCTCGCCGAGCGACGGCCGGTGGTAGCCGCCCTCCTGGAGGATGACCAGGCGCCGGCCGGTCGCACCGACCCGCCGGCCAACCTCGTGATAGACGTCGGTGGTCAGGGCAAAGTCGCCGATGGGGTCGAGCCCATACGTATCGAAGCCCAGCGACACGACCACCATCGAGCCCGGGACCGCGACGATCGCCTCGAGGGCGCGATTGAGCGCGTCGAGGTATTCCTCGTTGGTGGCTCCAGCACGCAACGGGATGTTCAGGTTCTCCCCTGCCCCATCGCCCTCGCCCGTCTCGTCCGCCCGGCCGAGGAAGTACGGGTAGGCCCGGTCCGGGTCGGCGTGGATCGAGACGTAGCGGACGTCCCCACGGCGCCAGAAGATCTGCTGGCTGCCGTTGCCGTGGTGGTAGTCGACATCGAGGATCGCGACCCGCTCGCCGGTCGCTCGGACGATCGCCTCGGCCGCGATGGCCGCATTGTTCAAGAAGCAGTAGCCGCCGTACATGGAACGGGCGGCGTGATGGCCGGGTGGCCGGCACAGGCCGTAGGCCGCGGTGGCGCCGGCCAGCACGAGATCGACTGCCGTGAGCGCGACGTCGACCGCGGCGCGGGCCGCCGGGTAGGTCCCGGCGACCAGCGGCGCCGCCGAATCCAGGCTCCAGAAGCCGGCTCGACCGGCCGCATGTTCGGGCTCGCGGGCGAGAGCCGCGACGGCATCGGCCGACATGCCCTCGAACATCCGCCGATTGGGGTAGGTGTCGGCAGTCAGGAACGGGCGTGGCAGCCCCTGGCGCCGGACCTCCGACCAGGCAACCTCGAGGAAGCGCACGAGGCCAGGGTCGTGGACCGCGGTGATGGGCCCCTCACCGTGCTGGGTCGGCTCGACGAACTGGAAGCCGCCGTCCGCCTCGAGGGCGGTCCGGATCCGCTCGGCCCGCTCGGCGACTTCGTTGGCGGGGATCGGCATGCCCATGAAGGTCTCGACCGTGATGTCATGGGCGAGGTGGGCTGGCGAATAGACGACCTGCATTCGAACCCCTCTATGGGTGCGGCCTGCCAGCCGGCCCGGCAACGGACAGGATCGCTGCACAGACAGCCTCCGGACGGTAGCGCATCAGGTTGTGGCCGTCGTGCCCGAACGACGAGACGGCGATCGGGTCATGTCCGGCCGCGACGCGGGCGGCGGAGGCTTGGGCCAGCGCCCGGGTGCGCCCCCCGGCCTCGTCGTCCGCCGCGATCAGCGCCGCGACCGGGGCTGTGACCGCGCCAAGGGTCGCCGCTGGGACGTACTCGAACATGGCCCGGACGCTGGCCTCCAGGGCATGCGGCCGGGTGGCCGGGACCACCTTCCCGGCATGGGTTTCCACGACCGTCGCTCGGGCGGCACGCTCCTGGTCGGCGTCCCAGCTGTCCGGGTCGAAGCCGGCTCGATCGGCCAGGAAGGCGGCCATCGAACGCATCACCTCGGGCGGCTCGTCCATGTTCCGCAGGAACTCGTCGACCTCCATGCCGCTCGCGGCCTCGATCGACTCCCAGCCGCCGTCGACCAGGACCAGGCCGGCGCAGCGATCGCCAAGCTCGACGGCCGTCCACGCGGCGACGATGGCCCCGAATCCGTGCCCGGCAAAGACGACGCGATCGCCGGACGCTGCCAGCAGCCCGGATCCCTCCGCCGCCGCGGCCACATCGGCGGCGAAGCTGGGCGGGTCGTAGCCGCTGGTCGGGGCGTCCGACAGGCCGTGGCCGCGCAGGTCCATGGCCACCACCCGTCGTGCGGCCCGCAGCCGGCGCGCCACGGGTGCCCATGACCACGCGGTATTCGAGAGACCGTGGATCAGCAGGACGCCCGGCCGGGCTTGGCCACCCCAATCGAGGAAATGAATTCGATCGCCCGGCGCGACCTCGACGACGAAACCTGCCGGTTCGGCCGCAGGATCGGGCGGCGGCACGGTCGTCATCGCCCGTAGGATACG
>JAUSJS010000130.1 GCA_030647575.1 Candidatus Limnocylindrales bacterium
TCAGCAGGCGGTTCACTCCGGCTTATCCGGTGGAGGGTTGCGGCGCCGCCAACCTGCTCGTCCGGCCCGTCTCGTCCGCTGTGCTACTCAGAAGCGCACGCGCGCGATATACGCCTCGTGGTCGATCGCCAGGACTGCACCGTCCGCAGCTGTTCACAATCGACCACGCTGAGATATCGACCACTTACGCCTCAGACGGACTTGCCAGGCAGGCGCCAAGCTGGCCGCGCGGCCCGCCCCGCTGCCGTCACCCAGGCACCGTCACTGCGGCGCGCCCTGCCATGGGCGCCGCGGCGCCGCCGCTGGTTCAGCCGCGCGCGAGGGCAGCCAGGGTCTCGCCGAAGATCTCAACCGCCTCGGAGATCTCGGCCGCGGTGACATTCAGGGGCGGGATCCAGCGGACCACCTCGTGGCTGCGTCCGCACGTCAGGACCAGCAGGCCAGCATCCGCGCAGGCCGCCATCAGCTGATCGGGCAGCGACGCGTCCGGTTCGCGCGTTGAGCGGTCGCGCACGAACTCGACGCCGACCATCAAGCCCAGCCCGCGGATGTCGCCGATCCGATCATCCTCCGCGGCGATCTTGCCCAGGCCCGCGACCAGCTCAGCGCCCCGGGCGCGCGCGTTGGCCAGGAGGTCCTCGTCGCGGATCGTTTCGAGCACCGCGACGCCGGCTGCGCAGGCCACGGGGTTGCCACCGAAGGTCGAGCCGTGCGCCCCGCGCCCCCAGCGCTCCTGGAGCGCCCGGCTCGACACGATCGCCGACAAGGGGAGGCCGTTGGCGATCGCCTTGGCCACGGCGACGACGTCTGGGACGATCCCGCCATGCTCGAACGCCCACATCGCCCCGGTCCGGCCGTAGCCCGACTGGACCTCGTCGGCGATGAGCAGGATCCCGTGCTCGTCACACAGCGATCGAAGGCCGCGCAGGAACGAAGCCGGCGCCGGGATGTAGCCGCCTTCGCCCAACACGGGCTCGATCAGGATGGCCGCGACCTCCGACGGCGCGACCACGGAAGCGAACAACGAGCGCAGGATCGAGAGGCTGGCCGTCGACGCAGCCTCTTCGTCGCCGGCGAACTCCTGGTAGACAGCCGGATACGGCGCGAAGTAGACGCCCGGCAGGAATGGCTCGTAGCCGGTCCGATAGTTGAGATTCGAGGTCGTGACGCTCGTTGCGCCGTACGTCCGGCCGTGGAAGCCACCGCGGAATGCGACGATGCCGGCCCGACCGGTCACCCGGCGTGCCAGCTTGAGCGCGCCGTCGATCGCTTCCGATCCCGAGTTCAGGAACATGACCGAATCGAGCGGGTCGGGAAAGGTCGCCGCCAGCTCGATCGCCAGGCGCGAAATCGGCTCGGCGAAGCCGAGCGCGGAGATCGGCCCGATGAGTCGGTCGACCTGCGCGTGGATCGCGGCCGTGACGCGCGGATGGGCATGACCCAGGGCAGTGACCGCGATCCCGTTGGCGAAGTCGAGGTACCCCTTGCCATCGCTGTCGTACAGCCGATGCCCCTCGCCGTAGCTCCATGAACGCTCGAAGTATCGGCCCAGCACGGGGGTCAGGTTGGCCTGGGCGAGAGCGGCAAAGTCGCGTACGGCGTCGGTGGTCATGGTCGGTCAGGACTCCTGGAGGACGGGGCCGCTCGATTATAGGGGGCGTCCCCGCGCCTACGCCGTGTCCGGCCGGATCGTCCTGGTCGGCTCGCCGCGGGCCCGTGGACCCCTGCTAGGATCGCCGGATGGTCGACTTCAGCCTGTCCGACGAGAACCGCCTCGTCCAGCAGAGCGCGCGGGCCTTCGCCGAGGCGGAGATCCTGCCGTTCATCCGCGAATGGGACGAGAAAGGCGAGGTCCACCGCGAGCTCTTCAGCAGGATGGGCGAGCAGGGATTTCTCGGGGCCCCGATCCCTGAGGCCTACGGCGGCTCCGGGATGGACTACATCAGCTTCGCGATCCTGTGCGAGGAACTGGAACGCGCCGACACCGCCTTCCGTGTCGTCCAGAGCGTCCACGTCGGGCTCAACTCCCTCACGCTCCTCCAGTGGGCGACCGAGGAGCAGCGCCGGCGCTGGCTCGTCCCGCAGGCTCGCGGCGAGAAGCTGGCGACCTTCGGGCTGACCGAGCCCGGCGTCGGCACGGACGCCGCCAATCTCGCCACCACCGCCCGCCGCGACGGCGACGTCTACCGGCTCAACGGCCAGAAGATCTGGATCTCACTGGCCGACATCGCCGACCATTTCCTCGTCTTTGCCTCGGTCGATCGCAGCAAGCGGCACAAGGGCGTGACCGCCTTCATGCTCGAGCGCGGGATGGCCGGACTGACCACCGGCTCGCTCCACGGCAAGCTCGGGATTCGCGCCGGCAACACCGGGCTGATCAACCTCGACAATGTCCCCGTGCCGGTCGAGAACCGGATCGGTGACGAGGGTGAGGGCTTCCTGATCGCGATGAGCGCCATCGACCAGGGCCGCTATACGGTCGCCGCCGGCGCCGTCGGTCTCGCCCAGGCATGCCTGGATGCCAGCGTAAGGTACGCCCACGAACGGCAGACCTTCGGCCAGGAGATCGGCCAGCACCAGCTGGTC
>JAUSJS010000132.1 GCA_030647575.1 Candidatus Limnocylindrales bacterium
CGTGGCCCGTGGGCTCTCGTCGACGTGGGCAGGGCTGGCGCCGGCCACGGGCCCGGCCGCGTCCGCAGCCGATCCCCTCGAGGATCCGCGCCGTTGGTATGCGTTCGTGCCGGCTCCCGATGTGGCGTCGCCTTGGCACGCAGCCCGGCCGAAGCACGTCACCATCACCGAGCTCGGGACGGGGACCGCCATCCGGACGCAGACGCTCAGCCTCGAAGCGGCGCGGGCGACCCTCGCCCCGATCCTCCCCGACGACATCGACGTCACCCTCTACCCGATCGATGACTGAATCGTCCGATCGGGCCGAGGCCAGCCGGCGTTCGCCACGGCCACGCCTCGTCGAGCGCTACCGGCGGTTCCTGCCGATCACGGACTCGACACCGGCCCTGACCCTGGGCGAGGGCTTCACGCCGCTGGTCAAGGCCAGCCGGCTCGGCGGTTCCATCGGCCTCGCGAACCTCTACCTCAAGGTCGAGGGCCAGAACCCGACCGGCTCGTTCAAGGACCGGGGCATGGTCGTCGCCGTCTCCAAGGCGGCCGAATCCGGCGCGCGAGCGATCGTCTGCGCCTCGACCGGCAACACCTCGGCCTCGGCGGCGGCGTACGGAGCGGCCGCAGGCATGGAGGTCATCGTCGTCCTGCCGAAGGGCCAGATCGCGGTCGGCAAGCTGCTCCAGGCACTCGTGGCCGGGGCGAAGGTCGTGGCCATCGACGGCAACTTCGACCAGGCGCTCAGGATCGTCCGGGCGCTCGCCGAGCAGGACGACCACCCGGTGACGCTGGTCAACTCGGTCAACCCGTTCCGCCTCGAGGGCCAGAAGACCGCGGCCTTCGAGATCTGTGACGACCTTGGCCGCGCGCCGGAGATCCTGGCCATCCCGGTCGGTAACGCCGGCAACATCAGCGCGTACTGGGCCGGCTTCCGCGAATATGCGGCGGCCGGGATCGCGGCAAGCACGCCGCGGATGTGGGGATTCCAGGCTGCCGGCGCGGCACCGCTGGTGGTCGGCCACCGGATCGAGCGGCCGGAGACCATCGCGACGGCGATCCGGATCGGGGACCCTGCGTCCTGGGCCAAGGCCGTTGACGCCCGCGATGCGTCGGGCGGACGGATCAGCGCGGTCACGGATGAGGAGATCCTGGCCGCCTACCGCGCCCTGGCCCAGCTCGAGGGGATCTTCTGCGAGCCGGCCTCGGCAGCCAGCGTGGCCGGGGTGATCAAGGCCGCCGCCGCCGGGGAGCTGGACCCGGCTGCCACCGTGGTCTGCGTGCTGACCGGCCACGGCCTCAAGGATCCGACGACCGCCGAGCGCCAGGTCGCGCCGCTGATCGAGGCGGAGGCGACGGTCGGCGCTGTCGCCGTCGCGCTCGGCTGGTAGTCGACGATGGTCGCGCATTGGCTGGCCGAGCTCGACGGCAGTTCCGTGGTGGTCGAAGTCCCGGCCTCCTCGGCGAATCTCGGTGCGGGTTACGACTGCCTCGGCGTCGCCCTGGCGATGACCAACCGGATCGAGCTCGAGGTGCGCGTCTGGAGCCGCGGCGAGATCGAGCTGACCGTCGACGGCGAGGGCCGCGACGAGCTCACCGAGGATCGCGAGAACCGGTTCGTTCGCGGCCTGGAAGCGGCACTGCGGATGGCGCATGGCGAGCTCCCCGGCGAAGTCGGCTGGCGGATCGGGATGCGCAACCAGATCCCGCTGTCTCGCGGCCTTGGATCCTCCGCGGCGGCAACGGTTGGCGGTGTCCTGGCGGGCAACTCGCTCACCGGTGAGCCGCTCTCCACGTCGGAGCTGCTGCGCCTGGCAACCCAGATCGAGGAACATCCCGACAATGCCGCGGCGGTCCTGCTCGGCGGGTTCGTCGTCTCGGCGTCCACCCCCGAAGGCGTCGAGGCGATCCGGTTCGATGCGCCGCGCGACCTGCGTGCCGTCCTGTTCATCCCGGACCTGCGCCTGTCGACGCGCGCAATGCGCGCGGCCCTGCCCGCATCGGTGCCGCTCGCCGACGCGGTGGCCAACCTGAGCGCCGTCGCTGTCGGCGTCGCGGGCCTGGCGACCGGCCGCCTCGAGCTCCTCGGAAGACTGACCGTGGACCGGCTCCACGAGCCATACCGGGCGATGGTCTACCCGCAGCTCCCCGCGATGGTGGCGGCCGCGCGCGAGGCGGGCGCGCTTGGGGCCTGCCTCTCGGGCGCCGGCTCCACGATCATCGCCTTCACCGATTCGACCGCCGGCGCGGCCGCCCTGGAGCGTGCGCTGACCGTCGCGGCGGCCGAGGCCGAGCTGACCGGTCGGGTCAGGACGGTTGAGCTGCGCAACGCCGGGGCACAGGTCGTGGTCCGCGCCTGACCCGGACCCCATGCTGCAGCCGTCGCCCGAGGCGGGTCGCACGGCCGCACTGATCCCGCACGGTAGAATGCGCCCTCGATGTCTGCCCCTCTCGTCGTCCAGAAATTCGGTGGCTCCTCGCTGGCCGACGCGGACCGCATCAAGCGGGTCGCGCGCCGGATCGCGCGCGAGCGAGCGGCCGGCAACGACCTGGTCGTCATCGTGTCCGCGATGGGCGACACCACGGACGAGCTGCTCGGCCTGGCCGCCGCGATCACGGACGAGCCGGATCCCCGCGAGCTCGACGTCCTGCTCGCGACCGGCGAGCACCAGAGTGCGACCCTCGTCTCGATGGCCTTGCACGCCATGGGCGTCGGCGCGATCAGCCTGAGCGGGCCGCAGGCGGGGATCACGACGGACGGCCGCTACGGGAGAGCCCGGATCGCCGGGGTCGAACCCCGCCGGATTCGCGCCGAGCTTGCCGCCGGGAAGGTGGTCATCGTCGCCGGCTTCCAGGGCCAGAGCGCGTCGGCGGTCGACGACAGCGAGATCACCACGCTGGGTCGGGGTGGCAGCGATACGACCGCCGTCGCCCTCGCCGCCAGCCTCAAGGCCGATCGCTGCCAGATCTTCACCGACGTGCGCGGCATCTACACCGCCGACCCCCGCCTCGTCGCCCGGGCGCGACAACTGCCGGTGATCGGCTACGAGGAGATGCTCGAGCTTGCCCACCAGGGCGCCCAGGTCATGCAGGTCCGAGCGGTCGAGCTCGGCTGGGTCAACGACGTCGTCATCGAGGTCCTCAGCTCGTTCGAGGACGCTCCCGGAACGCTGATCAAGGAGGACCCGCTCGTGGAGCAGCGCAACAAGGTCCGCGGGCTCGCTCATGACCGGAACGTGGCGAAGGTCACGGTGGTCGCCGTGCCGGACCGGCCCGGCGTCGCGCGGTCCATCTTCGAACCCCTCGCGGAGGCCGGCATCAACGTCGACATGATCGTCCAGAACGTCGGCCACGGCGGCGCGACGGACCTGTCGTTCACCGTTCCGCGGGTGGAGCTCGCGGCGGCGAAGAAGGCGCTCGATCCGCTCGTGCGCGAGCTCGGGGCGCGCGAGCTGACGACCGACGCCTCGGTCGCCAAGGTCTCCATCGTCGGGGCCGGCCTCCATCATGCGCCCGGCTACGCGGCCCGGATGTTCGGGACGCTGGCTGACGCGCAGATCAATATCGAGATGATCTCGACGTCGGAGGTGCGGATCACCTGCATGATCGCGGAGGCTGATCTCGAAACCGCGCTGCGTGCCCTGCACGACGCCTTCGAGCTCGAACGGCCCGAGGCCATCGACGCCGACGCCGCAGCACCCGGCTGAGCTGCGCGTCGTGACGCCGTTCCTCGCGCACCAGGAGCGATTCGACCGGGTTGGCTCGACCAACGATGTCGTGCGCGACTGGCTGGCCGAGGGAACGGCGGAGGTCTGCCTGGCCATTGCCGACGAGCAGACGGCCGGCCGCGGTCGGGCGGGAAGAGCGTGGGTTGCGCTCCCCGGCACCGCGCTGCTGCTGTCGCTCGGATTCCGCCCGAGCTGGCTCGAGCCGGATCGAGCCTGGCGGCTGGCGGCGACCGTCTCGCTGGCGATGGCCGATGCCGCCGAGGAGGTGGCCGGACTGCCCGACCGGGCGATCCGCCTGAAGTGGCCGAACGACCTGGTCGTCGAAACGGACGGCACGGGCGCCCGCAAGTTGGCCGGAGTCCTCGGTGAGACCCAGGGCCTCGGCACGGCCGACCCGCGGGTGATCGTCGGCCTCGGCATCAACGCGGACTGGCGGGCCGACGACTTCCCGCCGGAGCTCGCGGGGTCGATGACCTCGCTGCGCGAGGCATCCGGCGGTCGCCCGATCGACCTCGCCCTGCTGCGCGAGGCCTTCCTCGGGCGCCTGGAGGCCGGGATCGGGATGCTGCGCGGCGGCCGCTTCGACGAGGCCGACTGGACGGACCGCCAGCTGACCACCGGGCGGACGATTCACCTCGAGCACCCGGACGGCAGTGAGACCGTGCGCGCGCTCGGCGTCGACGTCGCAACTGGCGCCCTCATCGTGGAGGACCCCGGCGCCCCGACTGGCGAACGGCAGGTCCTCGTCGGCGAGATCAGCCATGTCGGTCTGGCTGCCCCCATCCCGGCCGCGATGTAACGCCATGACCCGTCCGGCATTAAGGAAGGTGGAACGCCCGGAGGACGGCGGACCTCGCCTGGCCCATCTCGACCGCGATCGTCGACTCGTCGAGGCTGCCCAGTCGGACCCGGCCCGTTTCGAGGCCCTCTACCGGAAGTACCTCGCCCAGGTGTACAGCTTCGCCTACTACGAGCTCCGAGACCACCACGAGGCCGAAGACGCTACTGAGCGAACCTTTCTGGCTGCACTCGCCAACCTCGCCCGGTTCGAGGAGCGCGCCCGTCCGGCCGATGGGGAGGGGGCATCGACGTTCCGGGTCTGGCTCTTCCAGATCGCCCGCAACGCCGTGGCCGAGCGCCGCCGGCGCCAGCGGCGCCGCCGGGAGGAGCCCCTCGAGGCCGCCGCAACGGTGGCCGATCCACTCGACGTCGAGGCAACCGCCATCCGGCACGACGCGACGACGGCCGCCGTCCGAGCCATCTCGCACCTCCCCGGCGATCGGCGGCGAGCGCTCATCCTGCGCTTCGTCGACGAGATGAGCACCCAGGAGATCGCCGGCATCCTGGGGCGCTCCGAAGGGGCGGTCCGGGTCCTGATCCACCGGGCGTTGCGCAGCGTCGCGCGCGAGCTCGACGACCGGCCCCGGTGACCGGCACTCCGGCCGACGGCGGCAGCCGAGACATCCAGGACGTCGACGCGCTCATCACCGACCGCTACCTCGAATCGATCCTGGCGGCGCACGGTCGTGGAGCTGACACCGGCCCGACGCTGGCAGGCGCCCGCCTGGATCCGAACGTCCGGATGGCGGCGGAACACCTCGCCCGCGACCTGCCTCGGCTCCACCCGTCGTTCCGCTTCGAGGAGGCGCTGGCAAGGAAGCTGGGTGAGGCGGCCGCACGGATGCGCCTGCCCCTGGCAGCCGGTGGTGAGCGTGTGATCGTCCCGCTGGCCGGCCGGAGCCCGTTCCTCCCGGTGGCGGCCAGGGACGATGACGATCGCTTCCGCCTGCGCGCCGACCCTCGACTGGCGATCGGGCGCCCGCTGCTCATCGGCGGCGCGCTGACCTCGGCCGCGCTCTCCCTCGCCGGGGCGGCCTACGTCGCCTGGCGCATCCGCCATCCCCAGACGAGCCCCATGGCCCGCGCGGTCCGCGCCGTCGCCCGGACGAGGCTGGCCTGATGCCGCTCAAGCTGCCCTCGTTCCGCGCCCGCCGCAACGCCTACCCGGCGGACCTCTGGACCAAGTGCCCCACCTGCGAGGAGATGCTGTTCAACAAGCAGCTCGACAAGCAGCTCCGGGTCTGCCCCAGCTGCGCTCACCACTTCCGGTTGAGCGCGTCCGCCCGGCTCGAGCAGCTCGTGGACGCCGGGACCTGGACGGAACACGACGCCGGCCTCCAATCGGTGGATGTGCTGGGCTTCGTCGACCAGAAGCCCTATCCGGATCGGCTCGTCGCCGCCCAGACGGCGACAGGGCTGCGCGATGCCGCGGTCTGGGGGATCGCCAGCCTCGGCGGCACGCCAATCGCCATCTGCGTCATGGACTTCGGGTTCATGGGTGGCTCGATGGGCGCCGTCGTCGGCGAGAAGGTGACTCGGGCCGCCGAGCACGCCCTCGAGTCGCGCACGCCGCTCATCGTGGTCAGCGCCTCGGGCGGGGCCCGGATGCAGGAAGGGACGCTCGCCCTGATGCAGCTGGCCAAGACCCTGGCCGCCCTCGAGCGCCTGCGCGTCGCCGGCGTCCCGTTCCTGAGCGTCCTGTCCGATCCGACGACCGGTGGGGTGTTTGCCTCGTTCGCGGCCGTCGGCGACGTCAACATCGCCGAGCCGAATGCCCTGATCGGGTTCGCCGGCGCGCGGGTCTCGGTCGGGACAATCGCCCAGGAGCTCCCGCCAGGGTTCCAGCGCTCGGAGTTCCTGTTCGCGCACGGCTTCATCGACCGAGTCGTGCCGCGAGCCGGCCTGCGCGACGAGCTCGCTCGCCTGCTCAGGCTGCTGCCGGCTCGTGCCGTCGATGCCGCGCCGGCCTACGCGCCGCCCGAGTTGGATCTCGACCGGTTCCGCCCGCTCTCGTTCCTCAGCTCGCTGGTGGAGAAGGTCGGCGAGATCGGCCTGCCCGACGCGGATCGAGCCGCGACAGCCGCCGACCACGCGGGGAGCGACCCTCGCGACGCGGTCTGGTCGCGGGTCCTGCTGGCTCGCAACCTGCACCGCCCACGCACCCTCGAGTTCGTCGCCGCCATGACCGACGACTTCGTCGAGCTCCACGGCGACCGGCTGTTCGGCGACGACGCCGCGATCGTCGCCGGCCTGTGCCGCCTCGATGGACGGCGAATCGCGGTGATCGGGCAGCAGAAGGGTGCCGACACGGACGAGAACATCCGGCGCAATTTCGGGATGCCCCATCCCGAGGGCTATCGCAAGGCGATGCGAGTCATGGAGCTCGCCGAGCGCTTGGCCCTGCCGATCGTGACCTTCGTCGACGTACCGGGTGCCCACCCGGGGCCGGAGTCCGAGGAGCGTGGCATCGCCGAGTCGATCGCTCGCTCGATCGGGCTCATGAGCCGGCTGCGCACCCCGATCGTCACCGTCATCACGGGTGAAGGTGGCTCGGGCGGGGCCCTGGCGATCGCCGTCGGCGACGTGGTGATCGCGCTCGAGAACGCGGTCTATTCGGTCATCTCGCCCGAGGGCTGCGCGTCCATCCTGTGGCGCACCCCCGACGAGGCGCCGGCGGCGGCGCTGGCCATGAAGATGACGGCGGCCGACCAGCAGGCACTCGGGGTCATCGACATCGTGGTGCCCGAACCACGCGAAGGCGCACACGTCGACCACGCCGAGACCGCCAGGCGGCTGAAGGCGATCGTCGTCGATCGGCTCGCGGCACTCGATGAGTTGACGATCGAGCAGCTGCTCGAATCGCGGTATCGCCGCTATCGGGCGCTGGGGTCCTACACTGAGGCGGAGATGCCGGAACCCACGCCGCCCCCGGTGGGCCGTGGCCTGGGCGATCGTCTGCGCGACCTGCTCGGTCCCGGTCGCCGGGTCGTCAGTGGCGCGATACCGTCCTGGTCGCGCGATGAACCGCCAGCCCGCGAGGAGGTCTAGCGAGTGTCCGACCAGGTCTCGCCCGAGGCGCGCGTTGTCGAGGGCCCATATGCTGCCCGTTCCGCGTACCGGGCTCCGGAGCTGGTATACAGCGGCCCATGTTCCTCATGGAAGGACAAATCGCCCGCATGGGTCTCCCTCCGGGCTTCCGGCGCGTCGTCCCGGGGCCTCCGTTCTCCGTGGAAGAACGAATCGACGCTTTTGACCTCGGGCAGGGCTCCGGGCCGATCTCAATCCGCCCGATTCCGCCGTTTCATGCCTGCCGGCGCACCATCCGGATCGCCGAGCGGTCGCGTGATCGGCGTGCGTGCGCGGTTTGTCCTCCAGGGAAGAACAACAGTCGAGCCGGCGAGCCCGGCTCCCGCCGCGAGCCCGGCTCCCGCCGCGAGCCGAGCCGTCGATCCACCCGGAGTCGCCACTCCGCGAGGAGGTGCAGGGGATGCCTGAACCGGTCCAGCCCGAAACTCGCCAAGCCGAGCGCTCCGTCGCCGAGCGGGCCGCCGACCACGCCGCCATCGCGGGCTCGATCGAGGAGCTGCTCCCCGCCCTGATCGCCAAGCTGGGCGCCACCGGGCTCGCCGAGCTGGAGGTCCGGCAGGACGCGCTGCGTGTACGGCTGCGGCGTCCGGCCGACGCCGCAGCGCCGCGTGACCGCCGGGCGGGCGATCGCGCGGACCGTGGCGAGCGCTCTCGCGGGGCACCGGGGAGCAGCGCCGCCCATGCGGCTGTGTTGACCCCTGTTGGTCCTGGCCGAGACGGTCGTGATGCAACCCACCGTGATGGCGCCCACCGCGACGGGGGTAGCGACGCCGCGCTGTACGACGACCGGCGGGCCGTTGCGACCTCGCCGGCGGTCGGGATCTACCAGCCTCGCGCGGATGCTCGCGCCGGCACGAAGGTGCGCGCCGGCGATCGGCTCGGGACGGTGGACATGCTCGGCGTTCTCCAGGAGGTGGCCGCCCCGACGGATGGGCTGATCGGGGCGAGCCTCGTCGAGCCCGGCGATGCCGTCGAGTACGGCCAGAAGCTGGTGATCATCGAGTTCGCGTGGGCCTCGTCGGCCTCGCCCGGCGCCTCGTCCTCGGCCTCGTCCGACGCCGCACCCATGCCGCCGCCGGGCACGGATCGCTGATCGTGTTCCGCAAGATCCTGATCGCGAACCGCGGCGAGATCGCGCTGCGGATCCTGCGCGCCTGCCGGGTCCTGGGAGCCGAGGCGGTCGTTGCCTACAGCGAGGCCGACCGCGAGTCTCTGGCGGTGCAGCTTGCCGACGAGGCGATCTGCATCGGCCCGGCCGATTCCAAGCGCTCCTACCTGTCCGCTCCCGCGGTCATCTCGGCGGCCCTCATCACCGGCTGCGACGCCATCCATCCGGGCTATGGGTTCCTGTCCGAGGACGAGGGGTTCGCCGAGGTCGTGGCGGCCCACGGCCTGACCTTCATCGGGCCGCCGGCCGCCGTGCTGGAGCGGTTCGGCAGCAAGGCCGGGACGCGTGAGCTGTTCGCCGCCCAGGGCCTGCCCACGATCCCTGGCTCGGACGGGATGCTCCGTGACGAGATGCATGCGCTCGGCGAGGCCGAGCGGATCGGTTATCCGGTCTTGATCAAGCCGTCGGCGGGAGGGGGCGGTAAGGGCATGCGCATGGTGCGCACCCCGCGCGAGCTCGAATCGGTGCTGCGGGTCTGCCGCTCGGAGGCCAAGGCGGCCTTCGGCGACGATTCGCTCTACCTCGAGAAGTGGCTCGATGAGAACCGCCACGTCGAGATCCAGGTGGTCGTGGATAAATACGGCCACGGCGTCCATCTCGGCGAGCGCGACTGCTCGGTCCAGCGCCGGCACCAGAAGATCCTGGAGGAGGCGCCCACACCGGCGCTGTCGGCGGCAGCCCGCAGCGAGCTTGCCGAGCGAGCGATCGCCGCGGCCGTGGCAGCCGGTTACGAGAACGTCGGTACGCTGGAGTTCCTGGTCGATGCCACCGGCGCGTTCTACTTCATCGAGATCAACTGCCGGATCCAGGTCGAGCACCCGGTCACGGAGATGCTGACCGGGATCGATCTCGTCGCCACCCAGATCCGGGTCGCGGCCGGCGAGCCGCTCGGCTTCAGCCAGCCCGACGTGACCTTCACCGGACACGCGATCGAGTTCCGCATCAACGCGGAGGACGCGGCCCACGAGTTCCGGCCCGGCGCCGGCGTCGTCGAGCGCTACCACGCACCGGGTGGACCGGGCGTGCGGATGGATTCGCACCTGTACAGCGGCTACGACGTGCCGCCGTTCTACGACTCGCTGCTCGGCAAGCTCATCGTCTGGGGCCCCGACCGTCCGACCGCCATCGCCCGCAGCCGAGTCGCGCTGGACGAGCTGGTCGTGGACGGCCTCGCCACGAACGTCTCGATCCACCAGGCGATGCTCCTCAACGAGACCTTCCTCGAAGGCCGGATGACCACGAACCTGCTCGATCGAGTCGGAAGCGCGGCGTTCCTGGCCGCGGCCGCGCGCGGCTGAGCGTGACGGAACCAGGCGCCGGAGGCCGGCTGCGCGTGGCGCCGGAGGCCGGCTGTGCACCAGGTGACCATATCGAACGCCGAGACGCCCGAGACCGGCGGCTCTGTGCGCCACGCGCATGACATCGACGGATTCGCGCGCCGGCTGCCCGGTTTTGTGCATCAAGCGCTCAAAACCGCCTGGCTCCCGCGGAATGGCGTCCGATACGGTCGCGCCATGCACAACGGCTCGCCCGGCCAAGAGGTGGTTCCGGCTCGCCCAGGCCAACCGGGCCAACCGCGCCCGACCCGCGCCACACTCGCCGAGATGCAGACCTGCACAGACCACGCCGCTCACGAGCCGCGCAAGCGGCGACACTTGACCCCACCAACCCGGAGCTGCCCGTGACCGAAACCACCATCCACACGACGGCTGAGATCCAGGCGCTGATCCCGCATCGCT
>JAUSJS010000137.1 GCA_030647575.1 Candidatus Limnocylindrales bacterium
ATCAGGTGAGTCCCGTCCTGACCTCGAGGGATGCGCGTGATCCCGCGTCTTGTGAGACGGTCGGCTACGCTTCGATGGCCATGCCCACCGACGCGTCGTCACCCGCGCCCGCGCCCGATCTGGCTCCCCGGTTGCCGGCTGACGATCCCGTGATCTTCACGCTCGATCTGCGTGGCCTGCGACATCACTGGGCGACCCGTGCGGCGCTCCCCGCGATCTCCGCCGAGACAATGACCGGCGCCGACCACAAGGCGCAGGCGCTCGGGTATCCGCAGGAACGCCTGATGGAGCACGCAGGGACGGCCGTGGCCGCTGCCGTCCGGGCCCTCGCCACGGACCTGGATCGCTGGGGGAGCGGCCCGATCGTGATCCTGTGCGGACCCGGGAACAACGGCGGCGACGGCTACGTGGCGGCGCGGCGGCTGGCGCTCGCGGGAGCCCGCGTCATCGTCGCGGTCGTAGCGCGCGAATCCAGGCCAGAAGGCGCGGTTGCCGCCCGCAATTGGGATCGGATCGCACGCGACAGCGGCATCGACAAGGTCCACCTCCCTGTCGCCCGCGATGTCGCGATGTTCGGAAAGGGGATCGAGAAGGCCGCGGTCATCGTCGACGCCCTGCTCGGGACCGGCGTCCGCGGCGCGCTGCGCGACCCGATCCGCTCGGCGGTCGAGGTCATCGAGCGGGCGCGCGCGGCCGGCGTGCCGATCGTCGCCGTCGATACGCCGACGGCTGTCGACCTCTCGAGTGGCGAGCCGTCGGAGCCGGCCGTGCGGGCCGATCTGACCGTCACCTTCCACCGCCCGAAGACCGGGCTGACCACCCGGCGCGGTGCGGCCTATGCCGGCAAGGTCCTGGTCGCGCCAATCGGCATCCCGCCCGCGGCCGACCGTGGCTGAGCCGCAAGGCCTCGGTTCGCAGCCGGGCTGGCGCGAGGTCGCCCTGGTCGCCGCTGCCGTGGTTGCGGTCGTCCTGGGCGCCGCCATCCTCACGAGCCTGCTTCCGACCGCCATCCAGGACGTCGTCTTCCACACGCCGGTCGCCATCGCGGTGCTCGTCGTCGGGACCGGGTGGCTGCTGTGGCGGATCTCCCGCCGCGAGCCCGGCGCGCCGGATCGATGACCATCGAGCCTGGCCCATCCGCACATCGCTTGCCCGCCCCGCTCGAACGCCGGCGGGCGGACCTTGCGGCGCTGGCGGGGGAGACCTGGGACGTCGTGATCGTCGGCGGCGGGATCGTGGGAGCCGGGGCGCTGCTGGATGCCGTCTCGCGCGGCATGCGGGCTGCACTCGTCGAGCAGGACGACATCGCGGCCGGCACTTCGTCGCGCTCGTCGCGGCTGATCCATGGCGGCCTGCGCTACCTGGAACAGTTTCGCTTCGGATTGGTTCGCGAGGCGCTGGCCGAACGCTCGCGGCTCCTGGCACTGGCCCCGCACCTCGTCCGGATCGAGCCGTTGCTCTTCCCGGTCTACGGCCTCCCGTACCTCTCGAAGGCGTTCTACGACGCCGGGCTGATCCTTTACGACATCCTGGGTGCGCGGCGTGACGGCGGCTGGCATCGACGGCTGTCCAGGGTCGAGACGCTGGACCTCGCGCCGACCCTGAGGCGGCAGGGACTACGCGGCGGGCTGCTCTATCACGACGGCGTGGAGGACGACGCCAGGTACACCCTGGCCGTGGTGCGGACCGCCCAGGCAGCCGGCGGCGTGGCGGTGACCCGGGCCAGGGCGACCGGACTGGGGCCCAGCGCGACAGCCGCGACCCACCTTCTCCGAGTCAGCGATCTCGCTACGGGCGAGGACCTCGAAGTCGCGACTCGGGCGGTGGTCGATGCGAGCGGGGTCTGGGCGGCTGAGCCAGATCACCCGTTCCGCGGCGGGTCGCTGCGCATCCTGCCCAGCCGTGGCGCCCATCTCGTCGTGCCTCGCGACCGGATTCCCAACAGGATCGGCCTGACCATCCGGGTTCCGGGCAAGGTCGTCTTCCTCGTCCCGTGGCCGGATCACTGGCTGATCGGGACGACGGACGCCCTGTTCGAAGGCCCGGCGGCACGCCCGACGGCCGACGGTTGGGAGGTCGACAAGTTGCTCGCGACGGTCAACGCGACGATGGACGTGACCCTCCGACGGGAGGACGTCGTGGGCACGTACGCAGGCCTTCGCCCGCTGATCGCGCCGTCCGACGGCTCGACGGTCAAGGCTTCGCGCGAGCACCGGGTGACGGTCGAGTCGAATGGCGTCGTTCGAATCGCCGGCGGCAAGTACACCACCTATCGAGTGATGGCCAGCGACGTGATCGACGCGGTCCTGGGGCGAGAGGCGGCCCGCGAGCGACCGTCCCGAACGGCCGAATGGCGGCTGGTCGGAGCCGCGGAACCGGATGCCCAGGCCAGGATCGCCAGCGAGCTCGCCACCATTGCGGCCGTGGCCTCGGTCGGGCCGACTGCCCCGACCCAGCTGGTCGCCCGACACGGCACGGAGGCGCCGGCGATCGTTGCCCTCGGGGCAGAGCTGGACCTGCTCCGTCCGCTCGTGCCCGGCCGGGTGTTTCTCGAGGCCGAGGTTGCCTGGGCCGCTCGACAGGAGTCGGCGCTGTCGCTTGACGACGTCCTGGCGCGGCGGACTCGCCTGGCTCCCGAGCTGCCCGATCGCGGTGCTTCAATCGCGCCACGGGTCGCCACGATCCTGGGCGCCGAGCTCGGCTGGGGCGAAGCTCGCCAGGCACTCGAGGTCCAGAACTATCTCGCCTCGGCTCGGCGCGAGTTCGCCGTGCCGCCATCCGGCGGACCGGAACCGACCGTCATGGCGGAGGCCGCCGTCGATTGAGTCCTCGAATCTGACAGATGATCACCAGGCGGGCACTCGTCAGCAAGGTCCTGCCAGATGGGCGCCTCAAGGACAGCTGACCGAATCTCGGGGTGCGCTCGTCCTCCGCCACGCTCGGCGGCCTCGGCACGACGCGGCGCGACGGGTTTGGCGGTGACGAGTGCGCGGCTGAGGAACATATGACGGAGTTGTCGCTGCCGCGCCTGATCGGATGCGCCCCGCGGTGCACCGCGGGGCCGCGGCGTCATCGGCCCGTCATCAACGAGAGCCACCCTCCCGGCATGAACCTGGTGGGCGACCTCGAGCGCCTGTTCGCGACGAGCCTCTACCCGCTTCGCGTCCCGATCGGGATCGGGATCGGGATCGCGGTCGTCGGCCTGCTCGTGGTCGCTCGGCGGCGCGGCTGGTTCGCTGCGGCTCGACGCCATCCACGGCGGACGGGTTCGGTGGCGGTCCTCGTGTTGGCTCTTGGTCTGCCGGTCACCTGGTACCTCGCGTCGCCCCTGATCATCCGTACGCAGCTCATCGAACCCGCGCCGGTCGCCGTGACCGAGTCGGCGTCGCCGCCCCCCTCGCCGGCCGCTCCGGAGCCGACCACGTTCGTCCCGACCGTTGTGGCAGCCGGCCCGTTCCGCGGCGCGGACGACTTCCACTTCGGCGAGGGGACCGCGTCGATCATCGAGACCGCCCCGAACCGCTTCACCCTGCGCTTCGAGGATTTCTCGGTTCGAAACGGCCCCGATCTGTACGTCTATCTCTCGCCGGACACCGCGGGCTACGCGGACGGCGTCCTCGAGCTGGGCACGCTCAAGGCGACCGATGGGGCGTTCGGATACGAGCTGCCGGACGGGACCGATCCGACCGATTTTGCGAGCGCCCTGGTCTGGTGCAAGCAGTTCGCCGTGGTCTTTGCGGTCGCTCCGCTGGAGGCGGCCTGACGCTCGAATATGTCCGGGTTGGCCGCCGAAAGTCGGGTCTATGCAAGGTGAAATGAAGCGCGTAGTATCCCGCTGGCAAACGCCACGAAAGGGTCCGTGGCCAGAACGTAGCTCGACGCAACTCGGACTCCTCTCACGGCTGACGCGAGAAAACCCGATGGGCTCGCGTCGGCTATCGAGAGGAGTTTCGTTTTCGTGTACAACGACAAGAACCTGACCTGTGCGGACTGCGGACAGGAATTCGTATTCACCGCGTCCGAGCAGGATTTCTACTCGCAGCGAGGCTTCACCGAGCCGCGTCGCTGCCCGTCCTGTCGCGCCAGCCGCAAGGCCGCGCGCAACGCCGAGGGTGGCGGAAGCTCGTACGGCGGCTACGGCGCCGGCGGCGGATATTCCGCCGGTGGCTCGGGTGGCGGCTACGGCGGGGGCGGCGGCGGCTACGGCGCCCGCGATCGCGGTCCCCGCGAGATGTTCGCTGCCACCTGCTCGTCCTGTGGCAAGGAAGCCCAGGTCCCGTTCCGCCCGACCAGCGGCAAGCCCGTCTACTGCAGCGATTGCTTCCGCAGCCAGCGCGGCGGCTGATCGAATTCCTCTCGGCGCGGGCCGACTCACGGCCCGCCGAACCAGCGTGATTTCCGACCCGGGTCGTCAGCCGACCCGGGTCGTTCGATTCCCGGGCCCCCTATTTCAGCGCCGCGAGCGGCCTCGGCGCGACTGGCAGTCGACGCTACGCCTTCGAGGCGCGCCAGCGCGCCTCCAGCGGTCACCTTGTTGCCTATGAGTCGCGGAAGCGCGACGAGCGACCTTCGGCGATCACGTTCACGCTGTGCTGTTGCCTCTGAGTCGCGCCCGACCGCCACAGGTCCCGGCGCCTACGCGGTCCCGGGCCCCCATCTTGGCGCCCCTCAGCTTCCGCTCGAGCGCTTCCCGGCCAGCAGTCCCAGGTCGAACTTGCGCTCCGTGCCGTGGAGCAGGCGATCGATGTTGTCCGAGTGCGCCAGCCAGATGAAGCCCGCGCCGACCGCCGCGTAGAGGACGTACGAGAGCGACGTCCCGGGCGCCACCTGCACGAAGAGCAGCATCGCCGGCAGCATGGCCGCGGAGCCGAGCAGCGACCCGAGCGAGACATAGCGGGTGAGCAGGATCACGCCGACGAATACTGGAGTCGCCAGCACGACGGCAAGTGGCTGGATGACCAGCATCGTCCCAACCCCGGTGCCGACGCCGCGCCCGCTGCGAAAACCCGCGAACACGGACCAGATCGCTCCGGCCACCGCGCTGGCTCCGCAGAGCGCCTCGACAAGGGGATCGCCGCCGCTGGCGAATCGCGCCAGGAGAACCGGCAGGATGCCCTTGAGCAGATCACCGGCGACCACGACCGTCGCCCACTTCCGGCCCAGCGCCCGCAGCGCGTTCGTCCCGCCCGTCCGCCCGGATCCGATCGTCCGTGGATCAGTGCCACCAGCGGCCCGAGCCACCAGCACGCCAACCGGAACCGAGCCGGCGAGATACGCGACCAGCATCAGGATGGCGGTGCGCAGGACGAGCGCAGGGTCCAACGGCACGCTCCAGTCGCGGTCCTGGACGCCGTCTCTGTGGGCGTCCGCGGCCGGAGTCTAGCATCAGCCGCCGCGGGGGTCAGCCGCCGCGGGGGCAAGCCGCGCCGACCCGAACGTCGCTCGGTTGCGCGTCTCGCGACCCCGCGCGTACCATCGCTGGCGATGACCCACCCGCCCGGCCGGCTCGGCCCCGTGGTCCACTGAGGCACTCTGACCCATGGCCGTCGGCTCGTCCAATGACTTCGATCTCGTCGTGCTCGGTGCGGGCACCGGTGGCTACGCGGCGGCGTTCCGCGCCGCCCAGCTGGGCCTGAAGGTCGCCCTCGTCGACGAGGACAAGATCGGCGGGACCTGCCTCCATCGCGGCTGCATCCCGACCAAGGCGCTGCTCGAGTCCGCGGCCTTCGTCGATCGCGTTCGCCACGCCACGGAGTACGGCCTGACCCTGCCGGGCGAGCCGGTCGTCGATTACGCGGCGATGGCTGCCCGGCGCGACGCAGTCGTGAAGCGGATGTGGACGGGCCTCAAAACGCTGATCGACAAGAACAAGGTGACCTGGGTCCCCGGACGCGGCCGGCTGGACGGTCCCGGCAAGGTGCGGGTCAATCAGGCAGGCGAGGACGGGAAGCCCGACGCCGGCGGTGAGCGCGTCCTGAACGCCACGGACGTGATCCTGGCCACA